>NZ_JAGAVR010000080.1:0-6999 GCF_017941855.1 Turicibacter sp.
TAGCTCAATTGTAAATTGAGCTCTTAGCATTCGTCCACTAGTGAGGGGTTCCCTGTCCTAGTGAGCTTAACAGAATAGCTGATTAATGAAAAAAATATATATTTAAGTTCACTAGGTTTTCTCCACTGATAGGGTTATACCTTATTGTAGACTGGTGTTGATTTAAATGAAACCGTAAATTCATATTAAATGACTGACCTAGACTTGAAAATTACGAACTCGTAGATACTCATTATTGGTGGATGAAATATAAATTAAGTATTTGCGATATGACATTTAATAGAGTTTCATAGTATGAGACAAGAGAGAAATATTTCTCTCTTTTTAATTGGGAGGAAGTATGAAAAAAGAAGATAAATGGAATGGTATTTGTATTTCTGGAGCCTTTATTTTTATATTAGGTTTCTTGTATTTAAATCCAGATTACTTAGGAAACAGAGTAGTCAATGGGATAATTTCAACTCTATCTGGTATTATTGGTATTGTTGGTCTCACTGTTGAATTGAGTAAGTTAATGAAGAAGAAGATAGATGGATTAATAGATTTAGGGAGTGGGTGTTTTTTTATAGTGATATGGTGGGTAATTTATGATAACTGGAATTATGCATTTTTAAATTTTTTGATTCTATTTTTCTTATTCTTTGGAGTTTATGGGATTTTAAATGGAGTAGCAAAAATAATTGAAAGCATTCGAAGTAGTTCTGCTACTTTTAGCTTCAAATCAATCGGAATTATGACTGCTAATTTAGCTGTTTTTTTATTAACTGTTTTACAGATTGTACAAATTGTGTTACCTCCTAGTTAAGAATGCATAATTCATTCTAGTAGATGAGTGTAGCTTTAACTTATGATACAATTATGTTGAACTATACTGATTGAATTTGAAGTTGGAAATGGCACCCAAAGCGCTACTTTAAAGTAGTAACTAGAGATGTAGGATACGCCGCCCTACCAAGTTTAATCAATGGAAAAGGGAAGAGAAATCTTCTCTTTTTTCTTTGTCCAAAGATCGATATAATGAGGATATTTGTGGATAAAGGAATGCTATGGATGGCTCAAGAAATGATGGATAAATGGATTGAGGAAATTCAGGAAGAGTTAAAGAATATAGATAAAATTAAGTTGGGTGAATGTAGTAAACTAATTCAAGAATTTGTTTCTCATTGTTTGATGAGTGAAAGTGGGATGTTTTTCTTAGAGAGAGATGTTTTTAAAAGTCGTGTAGCAGATGGAACTTTAACTCGACAGATGTGGGAAGAATTTGAAGATGATTTAGTTAAGTATGGTGATTTGCTAGATCGTTGTATTGAAGTTTATGGTGATTTTGATTCATTATTGGTAGACGATGATTTAGATTGTGCTATTATTTGTTATCTGGCATTCCCTTATTATTTTAACAATTGATAAAAGGGTCAACTTTTGTTTTGATAATAATCGTGTATATGGTAATATATTAAGATTAGATATTAGGACTTGGAGGTTACTGAAATGGCAAAAAATATTGTGATTAATGAGTTTTCGACTGCTCTGGTTCAGAAAAAGGGAGCAATTTTTATTGGAGCAGGCATTTCGGTTCCTTCTGGTTTTAAGAGTTGGGTTGAATTATTAAGGGAGATGCAGGAAGATATTGATTTAGAGATTGATGATCATTTAGATTTAACAGAGGTTGCTCAATTTATTGTTAATAATAATTTAAATAATAAGGGTCGTATTTTGAATAAGATTGTAGAGTGTTATACGACGACAGATGGGATTTATAGTAATAAGTATCATAAGGTGTTGGCGCAGATGAATGTGACGACGATTTGGACGACGAATTATGATACGCTTTTAGAGGAATCTTTTCGTCATGTTTCAACTGTGATTCGACGTTGTGATACGGATTTGTTACCGATTGTGGATATCGATCAGAAGGTTGAAATTATTAAGATGCATGGTAGTGTCGATAGTCCATCGCCTGAGAATTTAGTTATTACGAAGGAGGATTATGAGGATTATTTTTACACGCATCCATTAACGACGGAACGTCTTAAAAATGATTTGTTGAATAAGTCGTTTTTATTTATTGGATATAGTTATCGTGATTCGAATATTCGCTCGATTATGACACAGATTCGACAACTTTGTAGTCGTGGGACGCGAACTCATTATATGGTGGTTGAAAAAGAGAAGAATGTGAATTCATATAAGCTTCAAAAGCTCTGGGCAAAGGATTTAGAGCGTTTTGGGATTAAAACGTATATTTATGAGAATGCGGATCAGAGTCATCGTGAGTTGCTTGAGATAATGGAGAGTATTGCTCAGAAGTCAAAGGGGAATACATTGTTTGTAACAGGGAGTCATACGGTAGAAGAAAGTGCGTTCCTCGAGGAACTTGGTGTTGAATTGGCTAGAATTAAGAATTTAACGTTAATTAATGGGCAGTCTAAAGGCGTCGCTAATATTGTGTTAAAAAGTTTTATTGACGAGTGTTTGAATTTAGGTCAATCTGTTCAAAATCGAATTGAGATTTATGCCAATCCTTGTGCTCATAATGAAGATTGGGAAACGAAAGAGGAGTATGGAGCATTGCTTGAAAGTTTTAAGTATCGTTTAGTTAGACAGACGCAGATTATGATTGTGCTTCCAGGTTCTTATGGAACGAAGGCTGAAATTGAGAAGGCAAAGCAGTTAGGAACAATCATTATTCCTATTATTACAGAAGATCGTAATGAGTTGATTGATGAGTTGTTAGAAAATATAAATATTGTTGAGAGACTGAAGATATTCTCTCCATCTCTATACCATAGCCTAAAAAATGAGCAGTTAACGACGGTTGATGAAGTTATTGAATGTGTGAAAAATATTTTAGCAGTTTAAAGGCAATGATATGAGAAGGCATATCAGGTGAAACTTTCGTTAAATGAGTTAGAGGTCTGGCGACGTGTCGTATTTCCAGCAGATATTACGTTTTATGGGCTACATCGTGTGATTCAATATAGTATGGGATGGTTCGAAAGTCACTTGTATGAATTTGAGGTACAGTCAGAGAAGTTAGTTATTGTCGATAGTAAGGAGCAAGCAGAAGAGCTAGCTTTTTATAATTCACAGCCAGCTTATGATGGACGTGTTAAGGAACCTAAGATATTTAGAACTAGTCGCGGTGTGAAAATGGATTGTTATTTAAATGAGTCATGTTCGATGTGTTTAGATGGAGATGAGGCTTGCCTACCTGAGATTAGTTGTGATGAGTGATTGTAATCATCCAGATTATGAAGAAATCATGGAGTGGTTAGAGGATGCTCAGTATGAAGATTTCAATTTAAAAAATACAAATCATTGGATGAAAGAGTTGAAGTTAAAGCGTGCGAAGAAAAGCTAGTTTATGAGTTAAACTAGCTTTTTTTGAGTGGTATAATTAATCTATTGATTAAGGATAAAGGGGAGTAGACGGATGAGGAGAGGTTTGAAGATAGTTGGATTATTACCATTTGGGGTACATTTAATTTTTTGTATAGGGATAGGATTCTTGGGTTCGCTTATTTGGAGTGTGGCCATTCCTTTGTTAATTACGTTGTTTGTAGCAGGTCATGGTTTATGTAGTCCAAATAAAAAGTGGCGTGTAGCGGGATGGAGTTCACTGATTTTACTAACGCTAGTGCTTTGTTATTTAGGGTTTAACAATGATTATTTTTATTTGTCAGAGGTTTATATAGCCGGTTTTTATTTTATTTACTTCTCAGTTGTTTATGGACTGAATATGCTGCAAAGAAAAAGACCGTGAATGGATTTCACGGTCTTTAATTTTTATTTTTTCTAAAGATTAGGTTGTAGCAATTTTGGAGTCTTGTTGATTGTGTATTGTTGGTTGTCATTTTGACGAATTGCCATCCGTCTTTTTTTTGTTTTTCAATGGTATGTTCAATTTCGTGTGTCATGTCTTGGAAGGAGTCCTTTTGTTTTAGAAATGGAACGGTAATCAGTTTGTATTCAATCAATAGTATAGCCCCCTATTTTTTAGAGTCTTTAATATATATGCGATTTGATATTTTTTTAGAACGTTAGCGCTATTTTGCAAAATATTAGTGTAATTTCGACTCATATATTAATTTTAAGTTCGAAAAATGATATAATTTTTGATAACGCTTATAAATGGGGGATACAACGTATGATGACTTTAATTAAAGATGTTAGTTTAGATTCTAGGGTAGAGAGTTTATTAGCATATGCGACGGATTCTAATAAGGTAACATCTGCATATGAAAGATATTTGGCGGATGAATGTTGTCTGCTTTATGGTTATGAAGTTGAGGGTGAGCTTGTTGGGGTTGTCGGAGTCCAGTTAACAGATCCTTATGAGGCTGAGATTTTGCAGATCGCAGTCGATCCGGATCATCGTGGATGTGGAATTGGGAAGCATATGCTTTCCTATTTGGCGAAGTGGCATGAGTTGACGAAGGTAATCGCCAAAACCGATGCACAGGCTGTTGAATTTTATCGCACGCTTGGGTTTACGACACAGAGTTTAGGTGAGATGGATCCAGCTTGTGAACGTTTTTGTTGTGAATTTGATTTTGATAAAAGATAGTGTTTGGAAGCTATCTTTTTTTTATTGGCTTTAATAATTAAGGAGGTCAGTTAATATAATGAATGGATAGCAAAATGTTTGTAACGGGGGAGAGGTTATGGGGAAAGCAAAGATTATTTCGGTGATTAATTATAAGGGCGGCGTTGGTAAGACGGTTAGTGCATTTAATATTGCAGCGGGATTAAATTTTTTGAATCATCATTCAGTCTTATTAATTGATTTAGATCCACAGTGTTCGTTGAGTCGCATTTGTTTGCGAGCGTATAGCAATACTACTAGGAAACAAATAGGATTGAGTAAATTAAGTGAAGAGGAGACTATCAATTATGTTTTTAAAACATATTTAAATCAAGATATTTTAGATTTTGAAACAAAAATTGATTTAGAAAAACTCATTAAAAAAGATTTTTATACAGGCGGAAAGTATCGATTAAATCATTTCGACTTTATTCCGTGTTCAATGTTTATGGCAGACTCTAGTTCCTATATTCGTGGACTTGATGATCTTGAAGGGGATATTAAACGAAAGTATAGTCAGGGATTAAATACGACACTTCAACAAGTTACCCTTTTAGCAAAATTTTTAAGAGACTATAAATTAGATGGAAAATATGATTTCATCATTTTTGATTGTCCCCCAGCTAATAATATGATTACACAAAATGCTTTAGTGGTCTCTGATTATTACCTAATTCCTATCATGATGGATGATATGGGAGTACAAGGCGTTCATCATGTTCAAAATATTGTTGAAAAGACATTTATTAGAGAAATAATAAATGAATATCAAACCATTATTAAGTCAAGCCCAACGACATCCTATTTTAAATTTTTTAAGGACGGGACTCCGAAGTTATTAGGTGTATTCGAAACGTTAAAGAAAACAGGAAGTAATACAGAGCAGCCTAGGCTAACTCTTAAAAGAGGGGCACCTAACATATTTGTATTCGATTCGATTATCTATCATCAGATTGAAATGTCACATTTAATTGATGAAGGGGATTGTTGTTTTATAAAAAGTAAGAGTAAAGTAAAAACTCCATTAAATGAAGCGTATGGAAATTTGGTGTTTGAAATTCTCGAAAGCTTACATGTTCCTAAAAAGCCAAATGCGCGAAAAGTAACAGATGTTTTATAGAGGAGATTAGTAATGAAAGATATTATAAAGGCATTAAAAGTTTACCAAGAAATATATAAATTAATGACAGGTCAGCAATGTGAAAAAGTTAGGGGTTTTATCGAGTTTCTCAAACCATATGAGCGAAAAAGTTTTGAGGAATTTCAATTTAATTTAGCAAAAGATATTGAGCCTAAAAAAAGTAGGAAGATTGCTAAAGTTGATGTAGTACAGTTAGGAAAAGATTTTTATGAGATGAAGCAGCTTAACTCTACTAATTCAGAGGTTACAGATTATATTGAATTAGCTGAGAATGTTAAAATCAAGGAAGTTTTAACTGGGGATTTAAGTCGGGCATATGCCACCATAGAAGGATGGGATTTGAAGACTATAAATGTGAGTCAATTGAACTTTTTAGGCTATGCTCTTTTAAATAGTGAGTTACGAGGAAAGACGAAGAAAGATAGAAAGAAAAATTTACTTCAGTTATTATGGAAAGTCATTGAGACTGAAAAAATGAATGAAATTTACGAAAATAACCTATTATAAAGTGTAGTAAAAATTCCTGTTAGGGGGATTGGTGATGAAAGCTTTATGGTTAATTGTTTTTTGTTTGTTGGTCGGATGTTCACCTGCTAAATCTCATGCTGTCATGGAGTATGATGTGAGTAAGTTACCGAGTGATTTTGGTGGTGATGAGGTTTATTCGATTGGATTGAATAGTCAAGGGATGCCTGTTTTTATTGATCCGGAGAAAGCATTTGAGCAAGCCTTGATTGATTATAAGGATGGCTTTAAGGCGATTCAACGTGAGTTTTATTTGTTGCCGGTGAGTCACTTTACGTGGAAAGATTATAAGGCGTATGGATGGCAATTGACTCATGAAGATGATCAGATTGTTGAACAGGGATATGAGATTTCACGATTTTTTGATATCTATGAAAATAGTTTTTGCTCAGACTGATAAGGTTTGGGCTTTTTTTATTAAGGGGACTAAAATTTTATGAAATATCATAACTAAGCGAAAGAAACTGTTATCTTATTTGTTTAGGAGAATAGTAATGACAAGTTATCAAGTTAAGAAATCTTAAAAATGGGTGATGATTGCTCATTTTTTTGTTTGCGTTTTTGTCGAATTAAGGTAAAATATGAAGATACTATATCAAAAGGGGATTTTGAGATGAAGAAATTGATGGAGAGTTGTCTTGAAGATATCGAGTTTGTGGAGCGCCAGTTAGTTGACTTTAACGAGTCACATGTTCCATTTGAATTGACGGTCCCTTTTAATCAGTTTAATCAGCATATTAAAGATGAA
>NZ_JAGAVR010000081.1:0-11051 GCF_017941855.1 Turicibacter sp.
TGATGAAACACCGTATTGTGCAAACTGTAATCTTGAAGTTGGACCAGGTGGTCGTGTCGATGCCAAATTCCCTGAACAAGATGATTACAATCGTTGTCATCATTGCGTAAATAAATAATAAAAAGAGTTCTAATTTAATAGAACTCTTTTTATTATTTATGCGATACTCCTTTTAAGAATTAGAAGCTAGTGAGGTTATCTTTTAAAGTAATCATCTCGTAACACTTTTTGTCCGATTTCAAACATTTCAATCACTTTAACATCCATTTCTTCCATATAACTTTCAGTTCCTATCTCATCAAAGGATTCATAATATTCTGAATACTTATTATATCTTGCATGATCGGTGATCCATCCATAATCTTCAAAAATAACGGTTGATTCTAATTCACTAAAAATATCAATCCCAAATGCATGCTCATAATCGTAATCTAAATTAAATAAATTCGCCATCGTCGGAACTAAATCAAATACATTCATAACTTTTGATACCGTCTGAGCCTCAATCCCCGGTGTCCAAATCATGAGTGGAACTTTACGAAGCTCTTGCCAATCCCACTCATTTGTTGAATCATATGCCCATAACTTATCGTGATGAATGGGATAAGGATAATGATCCCCATAAATGACAAGAACTGTTTCATCTAAGACTCCCGCTTCTAATAGACGCCCCATAAGCACTTCGATTGATTGGTCGAAGGCATTTTGAGCGGCATAATAATAAACAATTTCTTCGTCATCAGACTGAATAAATGAGCTAACATAATCGTAATTTTCTTGTAGTTCAGTCCGCTGTGTGGTATAGGGCGTATGACCATTCGTCGTAATCACGTAACTAAAGAAACGATCATCTTCAAGAAAAATATCAGACGCAGCATTCATTAAATCCGCATCACTTGGCCAGTTCACCATATACTCCCACTCTTCTAAAAATTCTAAACCAAGTGCTTCTTGGTCATAAAAAGCATCATATCCTAGTGATTCATGATAGGCATCTCGATTATAAAATTCTCCGGTGTTCGAATGATAAGATGTCGCGCTGTATCCTGCCTTTTTAAACACAGACGCAATTGAATTTGGAAACGCGTTGTCGGTGAATTCATAACAAGTTGTGCCATAATTCACTGATGGTACCAACGAGGTATTAGAGATAAATTCCGAGTCACTCGTGGTCCCTTTATAATGTGGGGAATAATAGTTCTCAAAATAAATTCCTTCATTCATTAGTTTATATAATGTTGGGGTCGCCTGTTCATGAATGGCACGGCTGAACAAACTTTCTGCCATAATGTAAACGACGTTTTTCCCTTCAAAAATCCCACTCATCTCATTGTCGATATGCGTATGATTTAATTTTTGAAAGTAGTCGTCAATTTCAGATGTTTGTTGGCCCACTACTTGCGTTTTTTCTTGCTGATGACTGATAGCAAGTTTAATATCTTGTAGTGTATATTGATACAATCCAAATTCACTCATCGCTTTTCCTTTATCAAATAATGTTTCGTATAAATAAACATCATCTTTATATCGACTCCCTTCATTGCTTGCTTGTGTAAAAGTTAGCTTTGTGACAGTACTTAAGATAACAGACAAAATAGTTAAAGTCACGATAATCAGTTGATCATGTCGTGTTCGTTTTTTCGGTGATTTAAACCAATAGCACGCTAATAAAACAAATCCCGTGGGAATTAAAAACAAACTATATTTTAATTCTAATACCCGAAATATCTCCCCACTTACCGTTGATAATTCCATTAAATTCGTCATTTGATTAACAGAAAAAAAAGCTTGATAAAATCGATAATAAATCAATTGTCCCACTGCAATAATGCTAATGAGACTAAACGTCATGCTATAGAAAATAGGTCTTGCGATTCCTTTAAATAATAGCCCAATGGCAGCTAATAAACTACTAAATGAAATCGAAAATAAAATGGCTTTTAATGAAAACCAATCATAACCTGCCATTAATCGAATTAAACTATCGACGCAAACAAAACCCATGATGTATGCCAATGGCATCCCAAAGGTGCTAATTTCTCTCCATTTCTTCATTTTCATCCCCCTTACTCCTTACAATTATATCGAATTTATAATAAATTGTAAAATTTAGGTTAATTTCAAAGCTAATTTAACATGAATAGTCAATAAAGCATTTGATAAATCAAAAAAAATGTCGACCGCCTGGTCGACATTTTTTTATTATTCTGCCATTTCGTCAACACTAATAGGTTGAACGATTTCAGCATCGATTCCGATAATATCCATGATTTTTTCTGAACGTTCTTTGGTTGAACCACTAATCACAGAATATTTCACATTTTCAGCATTTAAGAAGTTTAAGATCGCATCATCCACCATTTGAGCAACTTCTTCATCTTGCCATCTTACGCCATCTTTCTTATAACCAAATTCACGTGGTACAAAGAAGATATAGTCATATTGAGGTAAATCACGAATCGCTAAACTATATAGGTCATTTAAAATTTCAATTTCTTTTTTGGTGCGAGTTTTATCACCTAGCATTAAACGTCCATAAATATAAGGAACGAATGTCGCATAATCCGTTACAGCATAATCGTGTCCATCTAATGCTTTCTCTAAATGTAATTGACCTAAATAAATTCCGTATTGCTCAGAAATTGATTCGATCATGCCTTTATCTCTTAAATAATCAGTACTGTATTCTGTTGCGACTCCAACATTAATATCTCTGATTTTTAAATCCACATATAATTGTTGAATTAACGTTGTTTTTCCACAACGTGGTCCACCTAGGATTGCAATTCTTACCGTCATAGATCACTTCTCCAATTTAAAAAATATTTTTTCTTTTCATACGAAATGCTGTGAGAATTAAATTATATCAATAATTAATACTTTTTTCAACGACAAGTTATTCCATGCTTCGACAACATAAAAAGTCTATCCAATGATAGACTTTTTATTGATTACAAACGTGGTTTTAATGTTAATCCTTTTAAGAAGTTACGAAGATAACGATCGCCACACTGTTTATAATTTTTTTGCCCTTCTTTACGTAACACCGCACTTAATTCACTTTTTGAAATCTGAACGCCTGCTAAAGCTAAAATTTCAAGCATGTCTTCTCCTGTTAAAGAAAGCGCAATTTTTAACTTTTTCATCACGACATTATTAACAGCGTTTTGTTTAATCGCAACAGGTTGCATCGGTTCTTGCCCTTCTTTTTGACCTCGTTTATACACAATTAACCCATTTAAAAACGCATCTAATGTACGATTATTACATTTTAAATTTTCCTCTGCCTCTTGATCTTGGAAAATTCCTTTATCCGGTGACTTAATTAACATTTTTCGAACTTCTTCTTCTGTTAACGTCACGCCACCTAATTTAAATATTTTAAGCATTTGACCGTCTTTTAAGTTTAATGCATATCTGATTCGAATTAAAATATCATTATTATCCATTAAAATGCCTCCATACTATGTCGAATAATCTTTATTATAACACAAATATCGAGGTGAAATTAAAATTCTTTTGATATTCCACTGAGGTGCGTAACTTAGACTGTTCCTAAATCCCCGCTCCATGTGTTTTCGATCCAGTTAATCATTCTCGTATTCGTGTCAGCAAGTTCTTTGTAACCTCCTTGAACAAAAAAGGCAATCATGATCAAGTCAATTGCAATCATCATGGGCTTAATCATTTGCTTTTCTTCAAACGTTAAAATGGTTACTTCGTCATATCCTTTAATCACTTGCTTGAAAAAGATTGATCATCTGTCACGTTTGGCCTCTTCTTGAAAAATACTAGCCAATGCCCCCGTTCCTAAATAACAAACGTCAAATAATCGCGCATTGAGTTGGGTTAAATCAAAATCAATATAGCCGACAATTTCATTATCATTAAAAATGATATTGGCGCCATGAAAGTCACGATGAATCGCCTGTCTTGGAAGATTGTTATAAAGCTCCTTAAAATGATTTATACACGTATTTTTTATGTTTTTTAGTTCAGTTAGTTCCGTTTTAGGTAAGGTTGACGCTGATACATACGTTTCAAGTTCTTCACTCACCCACCCCGATAACTCTTGTAACATATCATTATCCCACAAATCAGTGAGTTTTGGTGTAATTTCTTTTAACCCTTCGTGTAGCGTTGCTAAATGTTGCCCCAGTTCATAACCAAGCTTCGCCTCATCGGCTATAAAATAATCCGTTAATACGGATCCTTTTATTTTTTCACACAAAATAAAATAATAACCATCCATAACGACATAATCTTCGTGATTCACAGTTTGAATCGGGGTTTGCGTTTTAACATTAACCGTCTTTAATAATTTAGATAAATGAATGTGTCGTTTTAATTCCTCTAAATTCTCACTCATTCTCAATAAGTAATCATCATTCACGGTCCAAACGTGTGGTTGACGATTCGTTTCATCACTTATCGCTTCTGTTTCAATCTTCGCCTCCACTAAGTCGTAACAGGCTAATACATTTTTTAATCTAGTACTCATCAAAAATCCCTCCACCTGTATTATGATATCCCACACTTCATCTTATGGCGACCTCATTTATGATTCTGAAAAAAAGATGAGGCAAACAGATTGCCTCATCTTTTTCGTTTTTGTTGCAAAATAATACGTTCAATACTTTTTTGTGATAAACAGTAGTTATGAGCTAAGGTTTCCTTTGATTCCCCAGCTAAAAATTCTGTATAAATATTAGTATTTCGTTGATTCATTTCTTCTCTTATTTTCGTCTTAGTGCCCCACCCGAGTCTACGCTCCTCTTTTTTGGGAATATACAAATATTCGCCATCGACATATTGTTGAATGAGTTCAATAACTTCAAGTGGTAAAACATCTTTCGCTTTAATATAGCACATGTTGCGCCTCCTCAAGATTTATTCAATCTAACATGAGAGTTCGCAAAGGCTATTTAACTAATTAATCGCATAACCTCTGCTACGCGTTCATTGTCGGTTCCATCATCATATATTCCTCCTCTTTTCAGTCCTATTTTACGATTCTTGAGCGTTAAAAACAAGCCTCTAATTTAAATGGTAACCCATTAAACCAAATGTAATCGTTCCATCAAACTATCGTCATTATACGAGTTGAGAATCATATACGAAAATCTTGAATAGTTTGCTTTTATTTACAAGATCACTTGAACTCCCGTCCCGATTAAAAGATATCATTTTGGGATAATCATTCTGATTTGTCTCTACTTTTAAGATAGGTTCAGAAATTTCTTGCTGTATGGAGATTAAAGTGACTGACGTGAGATTTAATCTTGAAATAAAAGGATTTTAGCTAAGTTCCTATCGACAAATTATTTAAAATCACGGTATACTTATGACAGATTGATTTTTTAAACTCCATCAAAGGAAGTGACAACATGCGTTTAAATAAATTTATAAGTGATTCTGGAAAAGCTTCAAGACGTGGGGCTGATAAATTAATTGCGGAAGGACGAGTTAAAGTTAACGGTCGTATTGCTAAAATTGGTGATCAAGTGAAACCTGGTGATGAGGTAATGGTAAATGGAAACATTATCCGTCTTGCTCGTAATCACGTTTATCTTGCTTTAAATAAACCGGTCGGAATTACGTGTACAACAGAAAAAGGAGTCAAAGGAAATATCGTCGATTTAGTTAATCACCCGCTTCGTGTGTTTAATATTGGTCGTTTAGATAAAGATTCTGATGGATTAATTTTACTTACAAATGATGGAGATATTGTCAACGAAATTTTACGTGCTGAAAATAATCACGAAAAAGAATATATTGTATCTGTTGATAAACCAATTACACCTGAATTTATTGAAAAAATGTCTAAAGGGGTTCGAATCTTAGGACAAAAAACATTACCTTGTAAAGTGACACAAATTTCAAAATATGAATTTAACATTATTTTAACACAAGGATTAAATCGCCAAATTCGTCGTATGTGTGAAGTATTAGGATATGAAGTTTATCGTTTACAACGTGTCCGTATTATGAACATTACGCTTGGAAATCTGCCAGTAGGACAATGGCGTGACTTAACCAAAAAAGAAAAAACACGTTTATTCCAAGAATTAAACTATCATCCTCAAGAATGGTAATTGAAAAAGCGAACGTTAGAAATAAACTAACGCTCGCTTTTTTTCATCTTTTTTATCCGTGCTTTCGTCTTCTTATCGACTTGATTTGATTCAATGATTTTTTGCAATGCTTTTTGATAAGTAAAAGGATCTAATGAATGATTTTCTAAGTAAGTCTGAGTCTTTTTTTCTTGTTTAATAAAACAAATTGAAATAGCCCATGCAACTGCCATCTGAGCATAATATCCTTGATGCTTAACCTGATCTAATGTCTCTAGCACAGACTCAATAAACAGATCTTCTATATAATAAATTAACGCCATCACCACAGCAAATCGAACTTCAAATTCATGAGATGATTGAAAATAAGGTTGTAAAAACGTCCAAACTTCCATTTGGTGGTCTTTCGTAAATTTTAACCCTGAACAAAAGCTATCACAGACTGACCAATTATTAATTTTGGGCACAAATTGACGAATCAACTCAAGTTTTGCATCCAAAGGAACCTTGATATAACCAATGATCATGCCTTTTAACATGATTTCTTCAAAGTAAAGTTCGTCATTGTTTTGTAAATATGCTTCATAATCCCTTTTGGAGATTTTTCTAGCCATTTGCCGAAGCTTTGGTAAACGAACTCCAAGTAAATGGTCGGTTCCAGGTAATAGTCGCATTGCGAACCTTTGATAGGTTGGCTCTGCTAACACAAGTAATTCATTTCTGATTGTTTCAATCACAACCCTTACCTCCCTTAACTTCAAGTATACTAATTTTTTGTTTAAAATCAACACGACTCATCCACCCTAATGAGAAGGAGTGGTGTTCATGAAAAAACGTGGCTTTGATATCCATGATACAAAATGGTTTTCAAAGACAGAGCAACTTCGATTAAAACAGGCCAAAGAAGAAATCGAGTGGCTTCTTGATCGAAACTATCCCATCTTACCCGTCGTTAAATTTGTGTCGGATCGCTATCAATTTTCCAATCGCCAACGGGATGCCTTAAAGCGTTGTGTCTGCACACAGTTACAAAAAGAAAGTCGAATCTCTCGTCGATTATCACTTTCAGCCTTAAACCATCAAACAATCTATATTGATGGATTCAACCTGATCATCACCCTTGAAGTCGCCCTATCAGGAGGCACCTTAATTCGTGGCCGTGATGAAATCATTCGCGATTTAGCCGGACTTCGAGGAACATACAAACTCATTGAGCAAACAGAAGAAGCACTGCGACTGATTGGTCAATGCTTAAGCTCTCATCACGTGAACCAGGTTATTTTTTATTTAGATGAACCGGTTTCTAACTCGCGAAATCTCAAATACAAGATTTTAGAGTTTTCAAAATTTTGGAACTTTAAAACAAGCGTGGAATTGGTTCCTAATGCCGATTTAGCTCTTCAACATCACTCCCATATCATAAGTAGTGATGCCATCGTTTTAGACTCTTGCCTCAGTTATTTTAATTTAAGCGAAGATATTATTCAACGATTCATCCCTGACGCGTTCATTTTAACCTTTTAGCCTCATAAATGCGGTATTTCTGTGTGAATCTTTAAATCACATTGCGAAAGTTTGTTAAACTTGCTAAAATTCAACGTATCTAGATGAGAGTAGGTGACGACACATGAAAAAAAGATGGATCTTCCTCTTCCTCATTGGCTTTATGGTCGTGTTTATTAGAGGATTTAAAGATATCGAAACAAAATATGAACTTAAAAAAGAACAGGAACGGATGGCTCATTTGGATGTTTCAGCCCTTGATTTAACGTATCTGGTCAATAAAGTCGATGAATTAGGTGGTGATTTTAATCAATTAAATTGGAAAGAGATAATCGCTTTCATTGGTGTGGAACAAAATAATGAGATGCACCAAATTAGTGATGAGGTCTTAACCTACACGGCCCAAGAATTTATGACGGATACCCATGTGAAAAGTTTTGATGAAGTGGTAGCAGATTCTGACTTTTCAGATGATGAAAAGACGCGTGCTTATCAATATTTAGACGATTTAAAATACGTCGGTTATGTTTCCTCTAAGCTAGAACCAAGCGCTAAAGAGGCACAATTTATTGCCCAACTCGTCCAACCAGCAGAGGCAAATTATTATGAAACGGGCATTTTACCTTCTATCACGATTGCCCAAGCTATCTTAGAATCTAACTGGGGAACATCTGATTTGGCGGTAGCGACACATAATTTATTTGGGATTAAGGCAGACTCACGTTGGGATGGTCCGAGTATGAGCTTTGAAACACTTGAATATGCTGATCAAATGGTAATTGGAACCTTTCGCCAGTATGAAAACTGGCAACAATCAATTGATGATCATGCTGCCTTTTTAGTCAATAATGCTCGTTATCAACAAGCTGGCGTTTTTGAGGCAAAAACGTATCGACTTCAAGCCAAGGCTTTGCAAGATGCTGGCTATAGTACAGCAGAAGATGAACTTGGAAATCGCGTCTATGCGAAACGACTTGGCGAATTAATTCGGCAGTATAATTTACAACTTTATGATCATGAAGTGATGTATGAAGCTTCATAAAAATCAGCTGATGTTGCATATTTTAACGGGGAATCGGGTAAATTAAGCTTATCCTTTGTGGATAAACTCTCTCCAATAGGTGTTTAGACGCCGCTAGTGATAAACACTTATTAAATTTTTTCTTTTATTTTCTTTCGTCATCAAAAACACCCCATCTCTTACCGATGGGGTGTTTTTATTGTTACTCAAGCGTGACATACCAACGTGGTACCACTTGAGTAAAAGAATCATAATCTTTCATTGTTTGTCTACAGCGACGAATCATGCCCTCAATTTCTTCTTGGCCAAACTTAGTAGCCCAAGTAATAGAATTAAGCGCTGCATACGCATTATATAACGCTAAGACTTTCCAAAATTCTTCACTTGGATTCCCTTGAAAATAGCCATGAATTTGACCGATTGAAAACGGGATACTGACCTCAACATTAAATGATTGCACTTTATAAAAATCCTCTACGTAATCACTCACTTGCATTCGATTGAAATCAATGACTCCTACTTCAAAATCTGAAGTTAAAATCAAATTCCCAACATGATAATCTCCATGATTCATGACCACCTTCAAATCATTTAAGTCATCTAAGTGCGATTTAATATAGTTGATAATTTTATCATCTTGCTCAACACGATACCCACAACGTTCATAACGAGCCAATTTTTCAAGCATCTTTTCTTTTTTCGCTAACACATCCACCACTTCTATTGTCGGCAAATCATGAATAGCCTTTAAAATTTTTCCGGCCTTTATTCCTAATTCATATTGCTTCTGCTCACTCAACACTTTTAGTGATGACTCAAGTGACTCTCCGACAACCCAAGTTAATAACATATAAACCATGCTTCCTGCATTACACGTCCCAAATTCAACAGCTCGTGACATCTCAAAGTCTAAAGTATTGAAGTTTTGAATTCGTTCAAACTCTATCCGCTTTGATTGATCCTGTGAAATATCTGATAACCTTAACATATATTCGCGGTTATGAGCGTCTAGTACATAATACTTTACATCACTTGACCATCCTGCTTCAACCTTCTTCACGATTTTAGCAGATTGACAAACCGCAATTGATTTCAAAACAGATTCCATTTTTATATCCTCCTCATCTGGAGTTCCTTGAAAACTAATCTAAACAAACTTCTATTTTACGTTTTCCCCCGATGTTTGTAAAGCGTTTTATTTTTTTTATAAACGATTCACCCTTAACCTATTTTCTTTCGATGTAACCCTCTTTAACCATTTCTAAATCAATACAGCATCAACCTTTTGTAAAAAAAGATGAAAGGAATATCCTTTCATCTTTTTTGGTCTTATTCTTCAATTAAAACGACGCTATCCCCGACTTTGATGTTTCCACTTTTTAAAACTCGTGTGAAAATTCCATTTTTCGGCATGATACATTGACCTACGCGGTAGTAAATCGCACAACGTGTATGACACTCTTTTCCAATTTGTGTGACTTCAAGTAAGGTTTCCCCCACTTGAATCTTTTGTCCAACCGGTAGTTCATTTAGTTTGATCCCCGATACGACTAAATTTTCACCAAACGCTCCAAAATCAACATTAGCTCCTTTTAAATTGAAATCTTCAATTTTTTCAAGTGCTAATAAACTGACTTGACGATGCCATTTTCCAGCATGAGCATCTCCTTTAATTCCGAAATTTTCAATTAGTGTTGCCTCTTGTACCATTTGTTTGGCCGTTCCTTTTTTTTCACTCATACAAATTGCCATGACTTGATTCACGTTGTTACCCTCCAATTTGATTCATAAACTTAACTTCTTCGTCTATATTCTCTTGATTAAATAAATGTTTTTCAGGTTTGTGATAAATTTGTTCATAGATGACGTGTTGCAATGCCTCATCAGTGATACCTGCTCTTATTAAATCTTTTAAACTCACACCAAATTTAAAATGTAAGCATTGCTTCAAAAAACCATCTGCACTCACGCGAATCCGATTACATGATTCACAGAAACAATTACTCACAGCAGAAATAAACCCGACTTTTCCAGGTCCTTGATTCACACAGACATATGTTGCCGGTCCACCTTTATCCGCTTTTCCAACTTCCACAACATCTGAGTAACTAGAGCAAATTGTTTGAAGCACCTCTTCATTTGTCACACCTTTATGCACTTTTCCAACTCCGATGGGCATGAGTTCAATGAAACGAACATCAATTGGTTTTTCTAGCGTTAATCTTACAAAATCTAAAATTTCATCTTGATTCACCTCATCGACAAGGACTGTATTTAACTTTACCTTTAACCCATAAGCTAAACACTCATCAATAAACTTTAAAACATTGGCTAAAATCCCACGACGTGTGATTTGGTGAAATCGATCAGCTTTTAATGAATCTAAACTAATGTTTACCCCTTTAAGACCGTGATGAGCTAATGTCTTCACTTGATCAGATAATACGGTTCCA
>NZ_JAGAVR010000082.1:0-4562 GCF_017941855.1 Turicibacter sp.
AAAGAAAGTAGGTGACTTATGGGAAAAATACAGCGTATGAGTGAGCAACTGGCCAATATGATTGCAGCGGGAGAGGTCATTGAACGTCCCGCTTCGGTCGTGAAAGAGTTGCTTGAAAATGCGATTGATGCCCAAAGTACGAATATTGAAATTCATTTACAAGATTCAGGTGTTCGTCAAATTAAAGTCATTGATAATGGAGAAGGGATGAGTGAAGAAGACGCTCATCTCGCCTTTGAACGTCACGCCACAAGTAAAGTTAAAACACAATATGATATATTTAGAATTCAAACACTTGGGTTTCGAGGTGAGGCCCTTCCGTCAATTGCTTCAGTTTCAGATGTTCATGTAAAAACATCAGATGGCATCAATAATGGATTGCATTTAAATATTAAAGGTGGCGATGTTCTTGCATCAAAACCAGGTGTCATGCGTAAGGGAACTGAGATGGAAGTGAATCATCTGTTCTTTAATACACCAGCTCGTTTGAAACATATTAAATCGTTGAATACTGAACTGAGTCATATCACAGATTATATCAATAAGATTGCACTTTCTCATCCAGAGATTGCGTTTAAATTATTTAATAATCAACGACTATTATTCCAAACGAATGGCCAAAATAATTTACAAAGTGTCATTGCTAGTGTTTATGGTTTTGATATTGCGAAAAAGATGATCCCTTTTTCAGCGAAAAATGATACATATGAAATTTCAGGATTTATTAGTGATCCTATCATTAACCGTGCGTCTCGAAATTATATGACAATTATTGTAAATGGGCGTGCGATTCGTAATTATAATGTCATGCGCTCTATTTTAGAAGCCTATCATACCTTATTACCTAAAGATAAATATCCGATTGTGGTCCTTAATCTAAAGCTTGATCCGATGTTAGTGGATGTTAATGTTCATCCTGCTAAACTAGAGGTTCGCTTTTCACAAGAAGAAGCCCTAAGAACGTTTATTTACACAGAAATTAAAAAAGTGTTAAATCACGTGGAGTATATTCCACAAACAGAAATTAAAGCACCCGTTATGCCTCAGCTATCAAAACCAGTTCAACAAACGCTAAGTTTCCAGGCACCCAAAGTAGAGACACCGTCAAAAGTGATTCAACCAGAACCAATGGTGATGAAGCAAAAGTTAGTCATTGAAGAAATTCAAGAGAGTACGGTCGTGACTGATGTAGAAGCGGATTCAGTTCACGAGGAGTCAGTTGAAAGGGTCACACAATCAGTACCTTTCGCCCAATCGAGTCAAGAGGAACTTAAAGTGGTGGCACCAACGAAAACGGAAGAAGCGACACTTGAACTTTATTATATTGGGCAACTTCATGGAACGTATTTACTTGCTCAAAATGAAGAAGGACTATTTATTGTTGATCAACATGCAGCGATGGAGCGTGTGCAATATGAGAAAAATTATCAACTCTTACGTGATGTGAGTGGAGATTGTGTCGAGTTGTTGATTCCTATTGTATTAAAATATGCAGCTAACGAACTATTACTTTTAAAAGAGGCCCTTCCATCTTTAATGAAATTTGGATTTGAAATTGAAGAATTCGGAGGTCAATCATTAGTCGTTCGTAGTATTCCGGTTTGGGCACAGAAACTGGATGCAAAATCGATTGTTGAGACGATTTTACATCAGGTGATTTTAGATAACCAAGTTGATATTGGGAAGTTACGTGAATCAGTGGCAATTATGATGAGTTGTAAAGGATCAATTAAAGCGAATCAGTACATTAATGAGTATGAAATTAAAGAGTTGCTTCAAAGCCTTTGTTATTGTGAGCAACCTTATACGTGTCCGCATGGACGTCCGATTATCGTAAAAATGACAAAGTATGAAATTGAAAAATTGTTTAAACGCGTAATGTAGGTGAAAAAATGGATGTATTATGTATTGTTGGCCCAACAGCCGTTGGGAAAACCAAAATGAGTATCGAGTTGGCGAAGAAATTAAATGGTGAAATTATTAGTGGCGACTCGATGCAGATTTATCGTGGAATGGACATTGGAACAGCTAAAGCAACAATGGATGAGCGCCAAGGGATTCCACATCATTTAATCGATGAAAAAAATCCAGATGAACCATATTCTGTAGCCGCATTCCAACAAACCGTTCGTGCTAAAATGGAAGAGATTAAATCTCGTGGAAAGCTACCGATTATCGTGGGTGGAACAGGATTATATATTAAAAGTGTTTTGTATGATTATGAATTTGCTGGAGAATCTGAATCAAAAGAGGTTGATGAAGCGAAGTATGGTCATTTAAGTAATGAAGAGTTACATGCTAAACTTGCAGCTGTTGATGAAGCGGGGGCAAAAGACATTCATCCTAATAACCGTAAACGTGTTATTCGAGCACTTGAAATTTATGAAACTTCAGGGGTTAAAAAATCTGAAATGATTGAAAAACAAGAACATAAAATGATTTATGACGCTTGCTTAATCGGATTAACGGATGATCGTACTGTTTTATATGATCGTATCAATAAGCGTGTCGATGTGATGTATGAAACAGGATTAGTTGAAGAAGTAAAAGCTTTATTTGATGAAGGTATTCCAGCTGAATCTCAATCGATTCGAGCGATTGGATATAAAGAACTGTATGATTATTTTAAGGGATTCATTTCATTAGAAGAAAGTAAAGAATTAATTAAACGAAATTCTCGACGTTATGCAAAACGTCAATATACATGGTTTAATAATCAAATGGATGTTACATGGTTTAAGGTTGATGTACAACATTTTGATAAAACAGTTCAAGAAGTGTTAACTTATGTTCAGAATAAATAAAAAGGAGACTTTTGATCTCCTTTTTATTTGCTTTGAATAGAGGTGACCACTAAGGTTTGGTTGAATTGCTATCAAATCCTTTGTAGTTGATAGACTGACTATAAGATGCTCTAGTATCAAAGCAGTTTAATAAAGAATTTTAAAATAAATTTGTGTTTCTAGATAGGATATTTAGTCAATAAAAAAACACCTTACTGAAAAGTCAGTAAGGTGTTTTTTGTTAGGCTCTTTGGTACTATAAAACTTGTAGAGAAATACTTTGATTGAAAGTGTTTATTCTACAAGTTTTTTTCATGATAATAGGGTGATTGGTCAACGAAGGTTCTTTGGGTTTTACATCCGTTTGACAAAGTGTTGACCAACTCTATTCATTTAATATTCGATTAAGCAAGTTGGTACATAGCTACCGTGTAACGAACCAAAATGAGTGTATGAATAGAGGTTGGACCCAATCATAAACTTTTGATAAAGGAGTTTTATTATGATCAGTGTAGGAATTGATATTTCTAAAAGAAAAAGTACCGCAGCTATACTGAACGTACAAGGAGAAGTGATTTGTAGCCCATTTGAATTTAGACATACCAAAAGTGGCTTTGAAGAATTATTAATGTATGTTAAAGATTATCCGCAAGATGAAGTGAAATTTATTATGGAAGCTACAGGGATTTACCACCTTGCATTATTAGAGTTTCTTAAAAGTAAAGGATATTTTGTTCATGTTGCGAATCCCTTACTAATTAAAAAGTTCTTTGATGCTGAAATAAGAAAAGGGAAAACAGATCGAAAAGATGCATTGAAATTATCATTATATGGAACTGAGAAGTGGTTTAAGCTAGATGACCATTTAATATCAGAAAAAATATATAATGAGTTAATGATGTTATCACGAGAATATAATCAATTAATTGCCATTCGAACAAAAAGTAAAATTCAATTAAATCATTTAATTGAACGAATTTTTCCAGGAATAGAAAAGATTTTAACAGACTACTATACAGAGTTATTATTAGATTTTTTATTGAAGTATCCGCATGTGAGCTACGTTGTAAAACAAAGCGAAAAAGTCTTCACGAAACAATTTGTAAAAATGGCCGAAAAAAAAGAACACACTAAGGGTCCACAACTCGCAAAAAAAGTTTATGATTTAGCCCTAGAATGTGTTCCGGCTATCTCAAGTAGTAGAAGTCTTGAAATAGCTGTTGAAAGTTGTATCAATGTTCTTCGTAGTACACAAACTTCAACTGATGCCATTATAACACAGATGCGATTATTAGCGAAAGAACTTCCTGAATACGACATGGTCCGGTCAATGCCTGGTATTGGAGATACTTTAGCGCCACGACTCATTGCAGAAATAGGAGATATCCGAAGATTTAAGAATGCAAAAAGTTTGATAGCTTATGCAGGGATAGATGCACCACCGTACCAATCAGGACAATTCGAAGGTACTCGAAGACATATTTCAAAAAGAGGATCTGCTAGCTTGAGGAAATGTGGATTTGAAATTATGTTTATATTGATGAGAAGAGAACCTTCAGAGGATAAGGATATCTACGAATATATTCAGAAAAAGCGAGCTGAAGGTAAAGCGTTTAAAGTAGCACTGTTTGCAGGATTCAATAAAATGCTTCGTATTTACTATGCACGTACAATGGAAATCTATTCAAAGTTAACATAAAGATAAGAAATAATTAAAAAGGCACTGTCTCAGTGTCTATTTTGTCATGCAGAAAAATCGATAAAAATTTTATGAAAAAA
>NZ_JAGAVR010000083.1:0-23714 GCF_017941855.1 Turicibacter sp.
ATTTTTATAGTTAGAATATATTATTATTTAGATATATTTTATTTTTAATGTTGTATTATTATTTTTTTTCTGATAATATAGTCAAGAGCCTTAAAAATAGATGCATAGCTCTCCACTAGTGGAGGGCTTATTTTTTTTATGTAGGAAATTGAGTACAGGAGGATTTTAATATGACAAAATATATATTTGTTACAGGAGGAGTTGTTTCATCTTTAGGAAAAGGAATTACGGCATCTTCTCTTGGGCGTTTATTAAAAAATAGAGGTTTAAAAGTTTTTATGCAAAAATTTGATCCGTATATTAATGTTGATCCAGGAACTATGAGTCCATACCAACATGGTGAAGTATTTGTAACGGATGATGGAGCGGAGACTGATTTAGATTTAGGTCATTATGAGCGTTTTATTGATGAAAATTTATCACAAAACTCAAATATTACTACAGGGCGTGTTTATTCAAACGTAATTGAAAAGGAGCGCCGTGGTGAGTATTTAGGAGCAACTGTGCAAGTAATTCCACATATTACTAATGAAATTAAGTCTAAGCTACTTGCTGCAGCACAGGATAGTGGTGCAGATGTTATTATTACTGAGATTGGTGGAACAGTTGGTGATATTGAATCTTTACCTTTTTTAGAGGCTATTAGACAAGCCCGTAAAGATTTTGGATATCATAATACTTTATATATTCATAATACTCTAGTACCTTTCTTAAAGGTTGCAGGTGAAATTAAAACTAAGCCAACGCAACATAGTGTAAAAGAATTATTATCTTTAGGAATTCAACCTGATGTGATTGTTTTACGTACAGAAGTTGATATTGAAGATCATGTTAAAGAGAAGATTTCTTCATTCTGTAATGTTCCTAAGGAAGCTGTTGTACAGTGTATTGATGCAGAAATTTTATATGAAGTTCCAATGCACTTAAAGGCTCAAGGGCTAGATGATTATGTTTGTAAACATTTCGGAATCGAGGTTCCTGAGGCTGATATGTCTGAATGGGAAGAGTTAATTAATGTTGTGCGTTATTTAGAAGGCGATGTGAATATCGCGTTAGTTGGTAAATATGTAGCATTGCCAGATGCTTATTTATCAGTGGTTGAGGCGTTAAAACATGCCGGATATCATTATGGTAAGAAGGTTAAGATTAAATGGGTAGATTCTGAGAAAGTGACTGAGGAGTCTGTTGCTGAAATCTTTGCTGATGTTGATGGTATTTTAGTTCCTGGTGGATTTGGAAATCGCGGTGTTGAAGGTAAGATTTTAGCATGTCAGTTTGCTCGTGAAAATAATGTACCTTATTTCGGAATTTGTTTAGGGATGCAAATTGCTGCAATTGAGTATGCTCGTCATGTTGCTAAATTAGAAGGAGCTAATTCGACTGAGTTTGATGAGAAAGCTGCTTATGCTTTATTTGATTATTTACCAGATCAATATGAAGGGATTGAGATGGGAGGTACTTTACGTTTAGGGTTATATGATTGTAGAGTAACTGAAGGGACTAAGGCATTTGAGGCTTATCAGTCTGTAAATGTTAAGGAGCGTCACCGTCATCGTTATGAGTTTAATAATCAGTATAAGGCTATTTTAGAGGATGCTGGGTTAGTGTTCTCTGGTATTAATCCTCAAACTGGGTTAGTTGAGATTATTGAGATTCCTGAACATCGTTGGTTTGTTGCTGGACAATTCCATCCGGAATTCTTATCTCGTCCTCAACGTCCACAACCTTTATTCCGTGAGTTTATTAATGCGGCAATTACTTATAGTAATGAACAAAAATAGGTGATATGATGTCTGAGTTTAGCATTAAACCCAATGTAGTTAGTATTGCTAGATCGAAAAGAAAGTTTATTTATTTTGGAATTTTACTTTTAATTGTTAATTTTTATTTTGTTGCCCAGTATGTAAGGTTGATGTTAGATGAGCAGTCTTTTGGATATTATTTATTTGTTCTTGCGTTAGTAAATTTACCTATCTTTGTGGTATCTATTGTTTTGCTATTAGTTCCTACGATTCATAAGCATTATTATTGTGGGGTTTCTTATGTGTTTAAGGAGAATGCTCTAGTTATTCCAAATTGTGTGATTAATAGTTCTGATATTAGTGCTTTTGAGGATGTTGAATTTATTAGAGGTTTTTATAGGTTTTATATTTATTCTTTGGATAAATGCTATGATTTACATGGCATTTGTGAAGAAGATTTAGTGAAAATTAAAGAGTGGTTGGAAAAAAAGAAGGGATAATACCTTCTTTTTTTCATTAGGTCTTGTTGTACTGTATGGAAAATTTTATAATATAATTAAAACGTATTCATAATAGGGGTTATGAGATGAAGAAGGTTATTGTTTTATTTGTTTTGTTATTCTTGGGTTGTATGGATGTTCTAGCAACTGATGTGGTAACATCAGTGAGTTTGTCTGAAAATGAAGAAATTTGGTTGGAAAATTCTACTCAAATTAAATATATTATAGGATATCCAGCTTCGATTACACCTTTGAATTATTCGTATTTTTCTAGTTCTTTAAAGGGTGTGGTGACTGATATTTCCCAGGAATTTAATGTAGCCACGGATAAGTATTTGTATTCGGTACCTGTGACTGAGGTGAAGCAGAATAGGGATGTTATTGATTTTGGAATTGTGGATGTGATGATTTCGGGTAGGTTAGATGATTACGGGAATTTATTTTATAGTAGTCCGATTCATGAGTTTGAGTATACTTTTTTTGTAAATTCATCTAGTGATATAAAGAGTTTAGACGAAATAACGGGGAAAAGGGTCGGGGTTGTTTATAATGATTCTAATATTGGAAAGTATTTAGATTCCTTTGTGGAGTATCCGAATTATATTAGATTGTATGAGGCGCTTGATATGGGTGAGGTTGATTGTATTTTTGTGCCAGGTGATTTGTTTATGTATCAGAGTGCAGTGAATGAGTTGCGTGAGGTGAAGGTGTCTGAGTATAGTGGTTCAGCTTGGTATTTTGTTTCGGATAAACGCAATTTAATTTCGATTTTGAATAAGGTCATGGCACGAATGCAGACGGTTGAGGAGTATGCGGATACATTTATGAATCATCAAAATTCACTGAATAGTAAGTTGTATGATATTGATAAGAAGACGCATGAGTGGTTGTTTTATGATAAGCCTATGATGCGAGTTGGTGTTTATGATGTAGCTCCGTTTATGTATCAAAATGGTGAGTCTGTTGGTGGTTTGCTTGATTATATTGTGAAGCAGATCAAGACGAATTTTGGTATGGAGTTTGAGTTTGTTTTTGGTGAGTATGAGGAGTTAAAGGGTTTATATGATAGTGGTGAGATTGATATTTTACCCGTTTTTAATTTTGATTTTGTTAGTGATGGATATGATGTTTATCAAGGACAGCTTAATGCATATGCGAATTACGATCAGTTGTTGATTCACGATGAAATTAGTAAGAATAGCTCTGTTAAGATTGGGAGTATTTTAGGTCCGATTGTTTATAGTCAGGGTTTTTTGAATTTTAATCATTTAAATTCAAGGGGATTTGTCATTGATAGTACGCTTACTCATTTAATTGAGTCGTTGGATCATGAGATTCAATATTTGGTGATGGATCCTGTTTATTTGGATTATTTTGAGCAGTATGAGTTGTATCAAAAAGGGAAAATGGGCAAATATACGTTTTCTTTATTAGTGCAGGATGATCCATTTTATAAGAATTTATTTGATGCGATTAGCAAGCGCGATTTTTTAGATGATAAGTATTCAACTTTGTTAGCGACTGAGATGTATTTGTATGAGATGTCAAAGCTTCGTGATAACCTTTATTCGATGCAGCAACAACGGCTTCTTTTATTGGGGGTTTTTATTGTAACGATGGGTGTTATTGGTGTGTTATATCGTCAAAGGTATATGGATAAGAAGACGGAGTATTTGAAGTATACAGATTATGCAACAGGTCTTTTAAATCGAGTGGGATATGAAAATGAGATGAATAAGGTTTTGAAGAGGCGTCAACACTTTGCTTTTATCATTTTTGATATTGATTATTTTAAATTGATTAATGATACGTATGGCCATTTGATTGGAGACAAGGTAATTGAGCATGTGGCCTATACGATTAAGAGTTGTACAAGAAAAGGTGATATTATTTGTCGATTAGGTGGAGATGAGTTTGTACTTTGTCTGATGATGGATGATATTGCTAAGGTTTGTACGGTTTTAGAGGCTATTCAAGAGGAGATGTTTGATTATAGTGAGGATTTAAAGGTTACAGCTTCAATTGGTGTTACAATATATGAAGGTCAGGATTGTGGGATGGAGATGTTATATCATGAGGCAGACCAGGCTCTTTATAAAAGTAAGAAGAATGGTCGCAATCAATTTAATATTTTTTCAAAGTAGGGGTTGTGTTGATAGAGTTTTTTGGTATAATGTAAATGTTAAATCCTATTTTCAAAGGTGACTTAAAAATGAAGATGACTAATTTGGAAACTAAATTGATAAATTTAATATATATTTTAAACGTATAGCACTCTATGTTCGCATAGAGTGCTTTTTGTTTGGTATATACCAGATTAGTTAGAAGGAGAGCTGAGAAATTGATGAGTAAGTATGATGTGGTTATTGTTGGTGCAGGGCCTGCAGGAATTTTTGCAGCGTATGAGTTATCTAAGAAAAATGAAAATTTAAAAGTAGCATTAGTCGATAAAGGATTAGATATTTACAAGAGAAGATGTCCAATTCTTGAACATAAAATTAAGAAATGTCCAGTGATTAAGGATCATGTGGGATGTATGCCAGCTTGTTCAATTACGAATGGGTTTGGTGGAGCAGGTGCTTATTCAGATGGAAAGTTTAATATTACACATGAGTTTGGTGGATGGATGACAGATTATTTATCAAATTCAGTGGTTGAAGATTTAATTGATTATGTGGATGGAATTAACTTAGAGCATGGGGCAACGACTGATATTACGGATCCAACGACTGATAAAGTACGTGAGATTGAGAAGCGTGGTTATGCAGTTGGACTGAAGCTATTACGTGCGAAGGTTCGTCATTTAGGAACTGAACAAAACTTAGAAATTTTAAAGAGTATTTATGAGGAATTGAAGGATCGCGTAGATTATCACTTCAAGACCGAAGTTAAAGAGGTTTTAACTGAGGATGGGGAAGTAAAAGGTGTGTTATTAGCCAATGGTGAAGTGATGGAAACGAAATATGTTTTCCTAGCCCCTGGTCGTGATGGATCTGTGTGGTTAAAAGATGTGATGAATAGTCAAGGAATTCCGATGAAGAATTTACAGGTGGATATTGGGGTTCGTGTTGAGACATCTGATATTGTTATGCAAGAGATTAATGAGCATTTGTATGAAGGAAAGTTTATGTATCGTACGAGTGTTGGAACGGTAGTTCGTACGTTCTGTTCAAATCCTTCAGGACATGTTGTAGTTGAAAATCATTCGGGAACGATGTTGGCAAATGGACATGCGTATAAGGATCCAAAGCTTGGAAGTAAGAATACGAACTTTGCTTTATTAGTATCACATACGTTTGAAGAGCCGTTTGATCAACCAAATGAGTTTGCACATGAGGTATCTCATTTAGCAAATAAATTGTCAAATGGATCGATTATTGTTCAAAAATATGGTGATATTTTAAGAGGGCGTCGTACGACTGAGAAACGTTTGAAAGAAGGATTTGTTGATCCAACGCTAAAAGAAGCTGTACCAGGTGACTTAGGATTAGTTCTTCCATATAACACAATGAAGTCATTGATTGAGATGACTGAGGCGTTAGATCATGTAACACCAGGGATTGCATCAGAACATACGTTATTCTACGGAGTAGAGGCAAAGTTCTACTCAGCACGTCCTGAGATTAATGATAAATTTGAAACAAAGGTTAAAGGATTATTCGTTGGTGGAGATGGCGCTGGTGTAACGCGTGGTCTTGCACAAGCTGGAGCAAGTGGTGTTTGGGTAGCTCGTCAAATTTTAGAACGTTATTAATTGAAAGGTGGATATTAAAATGACAAAGACAGTAGTAGTTGTAGGAACTCAATGGGGAGATGAAGGTAAAGGAAAGATTACAGATTATTTAGCACAACGTGCTGATATTGTAGCTCGTTATC
Organism: Turicibacter sp.; assembly: GCF_017941855.1. Classification (NCBI taxonomy): domain Bacteria; kingdom Bacillati; phylum Bacillota; class Erysipelotrichia; order Erysipelotrichales; family Turicibacteraceae; genus Turicibacter; species Turicibacter sp. The sequence goes on from NZ_JAGAVR010000083.1 coordinate 6,119, forward strand.
AAGGTGGTAATAATGCAGGACATACGATTGAATTTAACGGACAACAGTTTAAGTTACGTTTAATTCCTTCTGGAATTTTTAGTGCTGAGAAAGTTATTTTAGGAAATGGGATGGTTATTAATCCTGAGGCATTACTTGAAGAAATCGCGTATCTAAATGAAGGTGGAGTTTCAACTAATCATATTCGTATTTCTAATAGAGCACATGTGATTTTCCCTTATCATATTGAGTTAGATGGTCTTCAAGAAGAGTTAAAAGGTGATCGTAAGGTTGGAACAACGAAGCGTGGAATCGGACCTTGCTATACAGATAAGTATGCACGTTGTGGAATTCGTATTGGAGATTTAATGGATAAGGAGTTATTTGCTGAGCTTTTACTTGAGCAAGTAACGGCTAAGAATGAGATTTTAGCGAAGTACGGTAAGCCAACATTCTCATTTGAAGAGATTTATACAAAATATTGTGAGTATGCTGAGGTTATTCGTCCTTATGTGACAGATACTTCTTATGAGTTAGATGAGGCGTTAACTGAAGGTAAAAAAGTTTTATTTGAAGGGGCTCAAGGGGTTATGCTTGATGTGGATCATGGAACTTATCCATTTGTTACGTCTTCAAACCCATCAGCTGGAGCAGTTACAACTGGTTTAGGAGTTGGACCTACTAAGATTGATGAAGTTATTGGGGTTGTTAAGGCTTATTCAACTCGTGTTGGAGAAGGTGCATTCCCATCTGAGTTACATTGTGAGATTGGAGCACGTATTCGTGAAATCGGACGTGAGTATGGAACGGTAACTGGTCGTCCTCGTCGTATTGGATGGTTTGATAGTGTAGTTGTTTCTCATACTCGTCGTGTAAGTGGATTAACTGGAATCTCAGTTAACTTATTAGATGTTTTATCAGGTTTAGATACATTAAAAATTTGTACGGCTTATGAGTTAGATGGACAAGTAATCAAATATGTTCCATCAACAATTCGTGAGTTTGAACGCTGTGTACCAGTTTATGAAGAGATGCCAGGATGGCAAGAAGATATTACTGGAGTAACATCATTTGAAGAGTTACCAGTAGCAGCTCAAAATTATTTACGACGTATTGAAGAATTAGTTGGAGCACCAATTGCAATCTTCAGTGTTGGTCCAGACCGTGAACAAACAATCTTAATGAAAGAATTATTAGTCTAACTCGGTGCTTTGCATCGTTAGTTAGACTATATGTCGCAATAAGCGGCGATATCTAGTTAAGTGATAGCAACGAAAGTTGCGAGTAATTAGGGATATGGTTAGAGTTAGAAGTTTGAAGGCATATTCGTTCTAGACATCGCAACAAGCGGTGATATCCTTTCAAGTGATAATTCGTAGCGGGAATTTAGTTATTCGTGGGGAAGCGAATAATTGATGGTACCGGATTATCAGTAATATGTGAGAAATAGAAAATCAAAGTGGGGACTTTTGATATATGAGAAGCAACGTCGTTTTTGAGACGTTGCTTTTTTTTGGAAATATTGTACAATGGTAGTACATGAAAGTTATAGAAGGGATGAATACGTGGATGAATAAGTGGTATTATATTATTTTTATTGTTTGTCTTTATTTTTTTAATGAGGCTTTCAATCAGTATATTGTGATGCATGGTTTGATTCAAGGATTGATTGTGGGGTTAGTTATTGCGTTTTTATGTAAGTTCATTTTTAATATGGTGACGAAGACGATTGTATTTGTGGCGGTTGTTTGTGCATTAATTGCATTTTTAGTTTCGGCAGGTTATATTGAGTTACCAATGGGACTTCAGGAGTTATTTAATTTTGGGATGTTGTTTACTTTGAAATAATTGGTTTTTACATATATTTCACATTTTTTTCAAATATAAGAGGGAGTTTTAAGTTATAATAAATTTAGATATTACTAGATTATATAAGGAGTAATAGTCATGAAGAAGATTTTAATTGCTTTAGTTGCAGTTGTTATTATAGCAGTTGGCGTTAATATGTTTTTTCCTAGTGTCAATTCGATTACTGATTTTAAACATATTAATTATACAGAGGCCTTTGATCAGAAGGATTCTGAGTATTATGTGTACTTTTATCAGGAGACTTGTGGTTTATGTCAGCAGTTTGGTCCTGAACTAGTAGCAGCTCATAATGATGAGAATGTTCCTGTTTATGTGGTTGATATGGCAGCTGATGAAAACTTAGATGCTTGGTATGATTGGGAGGCCCATGATTTAGATTATACAAAAGTCATTGGTAAGATGGAAAATGGTGTTGAAGTTTTAAATGAGGGTGAGAGTCGTGCTCTTTATCCTTCAAATGAAGGATGGACGATTTCAACTAATCAAAGTAATGAGATTGTAGCATATAATAGTCATGCTAATAATAATGTGACTCCACAATCTGCACAACAACTTGAGATTTCAGGAACACCAACTTTATTAAAAGTTAAAGATGGTCAGTTTGCAGGATATGGAGAAGGTATCACTGAAGATCGTGCCTTACTAGCAACTTATGGACAATAAAAGATAAAAAATCTTGCTTTATTGAAGCAAGATTTTTTAAAAGGTTAATACTATAATGAGGTGAAATAGATGAAACACGTATTCGTAATTGATGATGATGCAAATATTAGACAATTAATTTTAAGATATTTAGAGAAGGAAGGATATAAGGTAACAGCTTTTGAGAATGCTGAGCATGTTTTTGAGGCATTTAATATGCTACAACCCGATGCACTCGTACTTGATATTATGATGCCAGGTACGATGGATGGGCTTGATTTATGTAAGAAGATTCGTACTGTAAGCCAAGTTCCAATTATTTTCGTTTCGGCAAAAGATGAGGCGGTGGATCGTATTATTGGTCTTGAGCTTGGAGCAGATGATTATTTATCGAAACCTTTTAGCCCACGTGAGTTATTAGTGCGTTTAAAAATTATTTTTAGACGTATTGAACCGGTGATGGTGAGTGACCACGAGACGACGACTTATCAAATTAAGGATTTAAAGATTGATGACTCTAAACGTGTTTGTTCAGTTAAGGATAAGGAGTTATCTTTAACGAATAATGAGTATATGTTGTTAGCTTATTTAGTTAAAAATAAGAATATTTCGTTTACTCGTGAGAATTTAATTCAGAATATTTGGGGTTATGACTATGTCGGAGAATCTCGAATGATTGATGATTTAGTTAAACGTTTAAGAAAGAAATTAAAGTCTTTCGATGCACAAGTTGAAATTACAACGGTTTGGGGTTATGGATATCGCATTGATGATAATTTTTAGGAGATAGCTTATGAGACTTGATCGAAAGTTGTTTTGGAGTTATATCATTATTATTTTGATTGCGATTATGACATCATTTACGTTGTTTACGGTGTCATCGAATCAATTTTTGACGTATCGAATTACATATGATATGGAGAAAGAGTTAGATGTTATTGCAAAGAATTTAAAGGATAATGAATCTCCATATTGGCCGATAGGTGGATTGATTCGTAATAATTTAATGAAGCTTGTTCAATCGAATATCATTATTATTCAAAATGATTCTTTGACTTATTGGGATAATGATGAGGTGATTCAAGATTTAAATGCACATGAAGGTGATGTTAATTATTTAAATCGTAATTATGTCACAGTTTCTGGTGAGGTTAATGTTGGGCCTTATTCTTATGATATTATTTTGTTAAGTGAGAAGAGTATGATTACGGCACTTAATCAAATGAATTTAAGTATTTTATTTATTACGTCTTTAGTGAGTATGTTGATTGCTGGATTCTTTGGGATCTATGTTCAGAATAATATTTCAAGACCGATTCATTTGTTAAGAAATAAAGTTCGCGGATTTCAGGAGAGTCTTGAAGCACCTGAGGTGACAATTTTTACGGGTGATGAGATTCAAGAGCTTGATGAAGATTTAGTTCATATGGCGGAATCGATTGTTAAAAATGATCGAAAACGTAAGGCGTTCTTTGAGAATACATCGCATGAGTTAAAGACGCCTCTGATGAATATTAAAGGGTATGCTGAAGGACTAAAGGATGGAATTTTCTCGATTGATGAGGCCGCTGAAGTCATTCAACAAGAGAGTGATGCACTTCGAACTCTCGTTGAGTCTATTTTATATTTATCGAAGCTTGAGGATGCAACACATGATCGTTATCAGTTTCAGCTTGTTGATGTGAATGCTTTTTTAGATGGTTTTCATCAGAAGATGTCGAGTATTGTGGCGGATAAGAATCTTCAGTTTTCATTGGAGCTAGATAAGCCGGTTGAAGTTAAGATTGATGATGATAAGATGATTCGTGCTTTATCTAATATTATTACGAATGCGATTCGCTATGCGAAATCGAAGATTGTGATTGAAACTATTGTTGAGGGTTCTACGATTGAGATTCGTTTGTTTAATGATGGGCCTCAAATTGATCAGAAAGATTTACCTTATTTATTTGATCGATTTTATAAGGGGGATCAAGGTCAGTCAGGACTTGGGCTTGCCATTGTTAAAACGATTATTTTAGCTCATAACGGGACAGTTGAGGCTTTAAATGTCGAAAATGGTGTTTGTATGAGTGTTAAGTTACCATGTATAGTACCTCCACAAAAGAAAAAAACACATGAACATAAGAAGGGCTAAATCGTATTTGATTTAGCTCTTTTTTATTAAATTATGAAAGAAAAAATTTATCTTTCATTGTGACTTTGGAAAAATTCAGTTAAAATAAAAGGGTAAGTAGAAAAGGAGAGGTGCGGCATATGATCGAACGTTATTCACGCCCTGAAATGGCGGCTATTTGGACAGAACAAAATAAATTTGAGTCTTATTTAAAAGTTGAGATTTTAGCATGTGAAGCTTGGGCTCATTTAGGACACATTCCAATGGAGGATGTTGAAAAGCTATGGAAAAATGCTTCATTTGATTTAAATCGTATTTATGAAATTGAACAAGAAACTCGTCATGATGTTGTAGCTTTTACACGTGCGGTGAGTGAAACTTGTGGTGAAGAAAAAAAATGGGTACACTATGGCTTAACATCAACTGATGTTGTTGATACTGCAAACGGATATTTATTAAAACAAGCAAATGATATTTTAAGAGCAGATATTCAACGTTTTATTGATGTTTTAGCAGAGAAAGCTAAAAAATATAAACATACTGTGCAAATGGGACGTACTCACGGTGTTCATGCTGAGATTACGACGTTTGGTTTAAAATTAGCATTATGGTATGAAGAGATGAAACGTAACCAGGCTCGTTTTGAACAAGCGGCTCGTGAAGTTGAAGCGGGTAAAATTTCAGGGGCAGTTGGAACTCATGCGAATATTCCTTTCTTCGTACAAGATTATACGTGCGAAAAGTTAGGAATACAGTCAGCAAAAATTTCTACTCAAACTCTTCAACGTGATCGTCACGCTGCTTATATGTCTGCGATTGCATTAGTGGGAGCTTCTATTGAGAAAATGGGAGTTGAAATCCGTCATTTGCAACGTACGGAGGTTCGTGAAGCAGAAGAGTTCTTCCGCAAAGGACAAAAAGGATCTTCAGCAATGCCACATAAACGTAACCCAATTGGTTCAGAAAATATGGCTGGATGTGCTCGTGTGTTACGCGGATACATGGTAACAGCTTATGAAAATATTCCACTTTGGCACGAACGTGATATTTCACATTCATCTGCTGAACGTATTATTTTACCAGATGCAACGATGTTACTTGATTATATGTTAAATCGTTTTACAAATATTATTGATAACTTAACTGTTTATGAAGAAAATATGTTAGAAAACATTAATAAAACTCACGGAGTTATTTTCTCTCAACGTGTAATGTTAAAACTAATCGAAAAAGGATTTGCTCGTGAAAAAGCATATGACTTAGTACAACCTAAAGCGATGCAAGCATGGGAAGAACGACAATCATTCCGTACATTACTTGAGGCTGATGAAACAGTATGCCAGTATTTAGACGCGGCAGACTTAGACGACTGCTTCGACCACACATACCACCTAAAATCAGTAGACGGAATCTTTGAACGATTAGGATTATAATATAAAAGGGTGAATCGAGCGTTTAAAAGCTCGTAAAAGTCGTAGCAAATGCTTTTGCCTCAAGAATTGAGGCAAAGGTCGTTTGGACTTTATAGAGATTTTGCTCGAAACTAGATTACATAAAAGGCTGAGATGAACGTTTAACTCCGAACAAAAGTGCTTAACCACCAAAGTGCTTGAAAAGCACAAGTGGGGTAAAACTTTATGGAGGAGTTGTTCATCGAGGCTAGATTTATTATAAGGTAAAGAGAGGTGTTTAACACACGAAGAAAGTGATGAGAGTCCGATGTGTCGATAAACACGGGTGATTATCGAACTTTACCAGTGTTTTGCATCTCGCAGCTGGATTGTAATCTGACGCAAAATTATAGTTTTTCTCTTAACTGAAATGACTAAAATTCTAGATTTTAATTGCTTAAAAATTAGTCAATCATCTGCTGTTTGAATTTTATAACATCTTTATCTGATACCTTATAAAAAAAGTTCGGCCAAAACTTTTCTATGAGGAAAAATTGAATTGTGGATAACTTTTTGTGTTAAATGTGTAGGTAACAACTAGGATAAATGAGGAATCCTAGTTGTTACCTTTGTTTTAATTTGACATTGTGAAAGTATTTTGCTATGATTATTTTGAGATCAGTAATGGAGTGGCGTGATTCGGCAGCCCACTATATAAAAAAAATAAAGAGTCGAAAAAAAAGATGTGTTTGTCGCATCTTTTTTATTTTTGTCGAATAATCTTTTTTTGATTGAGCATATTATAATTAGGAGTCAAAGTGGCCTATATCGACTAACCCACTGTAATAATTATGTCGATCGTAGAGTGGCGTCTAGATAGCCCACTATAAATAGAAATATCTAAAAGGTTTGACAAGTGTGTCGGACTTCTTGGCTCTGAACGGTTATGAAAGTGACTTATTATAGAAGAGTGCTTCTATGATAGGTCATTTTCTTTTATTTTAAGTATAGTTTTTTGGTTAATTGGAGATATTATAAATGTGGAGTCAAAGTGGTCTTCCTAATCTTCCCACTGTAATAAACAAGATTAGCTTTGGCGTGGCGCATCAGATAGCCCACTGTAAAAAAGTAAGTATCTGAATAAGATATTTGTATCTTATCGACTTCACATCGGGTGTCTTGTTATAGAAAAGTATTTCTATGATAAGACACTTTTTATTTGATTAGAGTATAATATTTAAATTTTTGAAGACACTATGATTGTGGAGTTGAAGTGGTGTTGTCGATAATCCCACTCTAATAATAAGAATCGACCGTTGCGTGGCGTTTGTGGATTTACCACGATAAACAGCTAAAATCTGAAAAAGTTTTTTGATGACAGTTATTAAACTTTTAAACTCCCAAAATAAAATGACTTGTTATAGAAAGTAAATTCTATGGCAAGTCATTTTTTATTAGATCCACGTTTTCTTAATTTCTATAAATAGCTCAAAAAGTAGATGATTTGAACCTGACATAAAATATCGGTTATTATAGGTTATAGTGAAGGTAGTAGAAGGTGAGGATTAATAGATGTCTGGAAAAATAGTATTAAATTTAGCCATTAGTTTAGATGGATACATTGCAGATGAAAATGGTGGTTTTGAATGGATTGTTGGGGATGGAAACTCTGCACTCAATACTGATTTAAAATGGGATTATAAGAAGTTTTTAGAAGAGATTGATATCGTCGTTATGGGAAAAAATTGTTATAATCAAGGATTTCATAAAGATTTTAAAGATAAACCTATCTATGTTGCCACTTCGCAAGATATAACGGATTATGATTATTATCATTTTATAAATGGAGATGTATGTACGCCGATTGTAAATTTAAGAAATGAAGGTAAAAATATCTTCTTATTCGGTGGAGGAGTTTTGGTTGATCATTTTTTAAAAGCCGATATCATAGATGAGTATATAATAGGGATTATTCCAACTATTTTAGGTAAAGGAAGACCTTTGTTTCTTGGAAATAATCCTAAGATAGACTTAAGTTTGCAATACTATACTGTTGAAGATGGCATCGTTATTATGAAATATTCTAAGAGAGAGAAGTAAAAACTGAGTTAACTAAGGTATAAAAAAAGTAGATGTGGATAACATAATAGTGTGAGGTCAAAAGTGGTCTTCGCTTACTTTCCCACATCAAAAAGAAGATGAGCCTCCGCGTGGTGAATCAGATGCTCCACTGTAAAAAAATAATAGTCTGAATAAGATAATTATATCTTATCGACTTCACATCTAAGTGTCTTGTTGTAGAAAAGTGTTTCTACTATAAGGCACTTTTTTTATCTTTTTAAATCATTAATAATGGTCATGCTACGGTAAGTAGCGGTTATGTTATATTATTTTGTTAGCCATTTTATATTTAGCATAGTATGATGTGTTCATTATTTAGACAGGAGGTAAGATGACGATGACATTAGGAGAAAAAATAAAAAAATATCGCCAAGCGGGAGGATTATCACAGGAACAATTATCTGAAAAATTAAGTGTTTCAAGACAAGCAGTTACGAAGTGGGAGTCTGATAAAGGAATACCGGATATTCATAATTTGCAGGCAATCGCAAAATTATTTAATGTGAGCTTAGATTCTTTGTTAGCTATGGATGAGAAAATTGGTTCAATTGTTCTAAAGGAAGAGATTGATATTGAGAAGTACAAAAAAACAGGAAAAGCTCGTTCTAAATATGATATGGTGGTAAAAGAAAAGTATCCAAAGGCAATGGTTATTTATCCACTTATACGAAGAAAAAAATTAAATAAGATGGAAGCTATGATTGATTTTTTAACGGAACCTGGCGTTTTAGAAATGGTGGATTCGTTAAATGATATGAGTGCCTACTATTTAGTGGAGCAGAATGGTCAACAATTTTTAGTCAATGTTACGAAGACCTATATTGAAGGACGCAGATTAAAACAGAAATTTGAAGGAAAGAAATGTGTTATTGAAAAGAATATATTTATAAAACTTAATTATACATTATAAAAAGTGTCTGAATTGTCAGATACTTTTTTGACTTTTATAAACATTTTTGTAGTTTTCCATATACTAAAAGTGATAAAATAAAAAAATTGTATTTTAATATTATTATTTGTTGTCATATGTAATAATGACGTTATGAATAGATTAATTGGAGTGATGTGTATGAAAGATACGGCTGTAGAACAAGCCTTAAATTTAGAATTAAAGCGTCAACGTGAAAATGTTGAGTTAATTGCGTCTGAAAATTATGTTTCAGAAGAAGTGATGAAAGTTCAAGGATCAATTTTAACGAATAAATATGCTGAAGGATATCCAAGTAAACGTTACTATGGTGGATGCGAATTTGTTGATACGATTGAGGATATTGCAAGGGATCGCGCTAAGCAGTTATTTGGAGCTAAGTTTGCTAACGTGCAACCTCATTCTGGGTCTTCTGCGAATATGGGGGCATATCGTGCAGTGTTAGAGCCTGGGGCGAAAGTATTAGGTATGAATTTAAGTCACGGTGGACATTTAACTCATGGACATCCACTTAATTTCTCTGGAAAAGATTATGAGTTCTTTGAGTATGGGGTAGATAAAGAGACTGAAATGATTGATTATGAAGAAGTTCGTCGCATTGCGTTAGAAGTTAAGCCGGCATTAATTGTAGCGGGAGCATCGGCTTATCCTCGTGCGATTGATTTTAAAAAGTTCCGTGAAATTGCTGACGAAGTTGGGGCATACTTAATGGTAGATATGGCTCATATCGCAGGACTTGTGGCAGCAGGATTACATGAAAATCCAGTTCCATACGCTCATATTGTAACGACAACAACTCATAAAACGTTACGTGGTCCACGTGGTGGTATGATTTTAACGAATGATGAAGAAATTGCGACAAAACTCGATAAAGTGGTGTTTCCAGGAATTCAAGGTGGACCTTTAATGCACGTTATTGGGGCGAAAGCAGTCGCTTTTGGGGAAGCTTTGACAGAAGAATTTAATGAGTATCAATCTCAAGTCATTAAAAATGCGAAAGTGTTAGCTGAAGAACTTGCAAAACGTGGGCTTCGTATTGTATCAGGTGGAACAGATAATCACTTAATGTTAGTCGATGTTAAATCAACATTTGGATTAACAGGGAAATATGCTGAGCACTTACTTGATCGTGTTGCGATTACATGTAATAAAAATACAATCCCATTTGATACTGAAAAACCATTCATCACAAGCGGTATTCGTTTAGGAACACCAGCTGTGACAACTCGTGGATTTAAGGAAGCTGAGATGGTTGAGTTAGCAGGATATATCGCAGATGCGTTAACATATCATGAAGATGAAGCAAAATTAGATGAAATTCGTCAATCTGTTTTAGGATTAACAGGACGTTTCCCTTTATATGAATAGGAGGCAGTTTATGGCCACAATTATTGATGGAAAAAAGGTATCTGAAGATTTACGTGAGGATTTAAAAGTTCAAACAGAAAAATTTGTTGAAGAAACAGGAATTCAGCCTCATTTAGTGGTTGTGATTGTTGGAAATAATCCTGCTTCGATGACCTATGTTCGCAATAAAAAGCGTTCATGTGAAGCGGTAGGATTTAAGTCGACGGTTATCGAGTTAGCAGATACAATAACAGAAGCAGATTTATTAGCTCAAATCGATGTTTTAAATCAAGATGATTCGGTTCATGGGATTTTAGTGCAGTTGCCATTACCAAAACATATCAATGAAGATCACATCATTTCTGCGATTGATGTGAAGAAAGATGTCGATGGATTCCATCCATATCAAGTCGGATGCCTAGCATCAGGGCTTGATTCATTAAAACCATGTACACCGGCAGGTGTTATCGGATTATTGAAAGCTTATGATATCGAAATAGAAGGTCGCCATGCTGTTATCATTGGACGTAGTCATATTGTTGGAAAGCCACTTGTCCAATTATTACTTGAAGAAAATGCAACGGTAACCGTTTGTCATTCGCGTACTCAAAATTTAAGTATGTTAACGCAGATGGCAGATATTTTAATTGTTGCGATTGGGCGTCCTCATTTTGTCACAGCTGATATGGTGAAAGAAGGAGCCGTTGTTGTCGATGTTGGAATTAATCGACTTGAAACAGGAAAGCTTGTAGGAGATGTTGATTTTGATACAGTTGAACCGAAAGCTTCTTATATTACACCTGTTCCGGGTGGAGTTGGACCGATGACGATTACGATGTTATTATTTAACACATTAAAAGCTGCAAAGGGTTTCACAAAATAAGAAAAAAGGCGATGTTTTGGTGACATCGCCTTTTTAAATTGATAAAATAGAGAAAAAGAAGCGGGGATGATGGTTATGGATTTTAAACGAATTAATATGATTTTAAGTGTTTTTTGGCTATTAGCATCGATTGGAATTATTTATTTAGATGTTAAACAAGTCATTAGTTTGACTCGTAATACAGGGTTATTCTTTGGGGTAGTTATCGTCATGTTTTTATCATTTCAAGTGGTTAAAATTTTTGAAAAAAGAGCATCGCAAAAGTAAAAGCTGTATCGTAAGATACAGCTTTTATTTTTGTTCTAAGTATTGTTCCAACGCTTTTGCAAGCTGATCAGGACATGAAGTTTCTTTTGTACGGCAAGGAATTCCTTTTAGTTTTTGGATAGCTTCTTCTACGTTCATTCCTTTAACTAAAGAAGAGATTCCGATTAAGTTTCCTGGACATCCACCAATGAAATTAACTGATTTAATTTTATTATCTTCAATTTCAAATTGAATTTCTTTTGAACATACGCCACTTGTTTGATAAGTTTCCATAATAATCCCCCTACTTTCCAAATTGTTACAGATATTATAGCAGTCAAGTCTTTCGAAAGCAATATTCAAATCAGGTGAATCGTTTCAAGAAACCCCTTGCAAATTGTTATGAATCGTCTTATAATGAGGACGATTCGAAATACAAGGGGGGCAACACATATGGAAACTTACATTGAAAAACATTTTAAAATGGATTTTAAACCAATGGCAAATGAGGGGGCTGTTTTTCAGGGAGCATGTTATCGAATTGCATTTTTAACATCTCGTATTGTTCGTTTAGAATACTCACTGACAGGTTGCTTTGAGGATCGCCCAAGTCAAACATTTTGGTATCGCGAACAGGAAGTCCCAGCACTTTCTGTTAAAGAAGATGAACATATATTAGAAGTTGTAACGGATCATTTAAGATTAAAATATTTAAAAGAACAACCATTTAGTGGGGATACCCTATCAATTGAATTAAAATATTCTTGTCAAATTTGGCGTTATGGAACTGAAGAACAGACAAACTTAGGTGGAACAGCGAGAACTTTGGATGCTGTTGATGGTGCCTTAAAACTTGAAAAAGGTTTAAATTCACGCGAGGGATATGTCATCATTGATGATTCAAAATCACTTGTGTTTAACGAAGCGTCTTGGTTAGAACCAAGAACAACGAATTCAACGGATCTTTATTTCTTTGGATATGGGACTGCCTACAAAGAATGTATTGCAGATTATTGTAAGTTAACAGGGCGCACTCAATTATTACCACGATATGCACTTGGTAACTGGTGGAGTCGTTATTGGGAATATTCAGATACAGAACTAGAGGGGTTAATGAATCGTTTTGAATCTGAGGGAATCCCATTATCGGTTTGTATTATTGATATGGACTGGCACAATGTAAATATTGATCCGAAGTACGGTAGTGGATGGACGGGCTATACCTGGAATAAAAACTTATTCAAAGACCCTAAAGCATTTATGACTTGGTTACATGATAAGGGGTTAAGAACGTCACTTAATTTACACCCCGCTGATGGAATTCGTGGTCATGAAGATTGTTATGAAAGTGTTGCTAAGTATATGGGAGTTGATGTTTCCTCGGAACAACCTGTGCCATTTGATATTTCAAGTCCTAAGTTTATGAAAGCCTATTTTGAGAAAGTTCATCATCCACTTGAGGACGAAGGCGTTGATTTTTGGTGGATTGACTGGCAACAGGGAACGAATTCTTCGATGAAGGGATTAGATCCATTATATTTCTTAAACCACTTGCATTATTATGATTTAGGTCGTGATGGATCGAAACGTCCATTTACGTTCTCTCGTTGGCCAGGTCTTGGAGGTCATCGTTATCCAATTGGTTTCTCAGGTGATACGGTTGTGACTTGGGATTCGCTTGCGTATCAGCCATACTTTACGTCAACAGCCGCAAATGTTGCGTATGGATGGTGGAGCCACGATATCGGAGGTCATTTTATGGGAATCGATGATTCTGAGTTGTATGCTCGTTGGGTGCAATATGGGGTGTTTAGTCCGATTAATCGACTTCATACATCAAAAGGAATCTTTAATCGACGAGAACCTTGGCGTCATTCTCATGAAGCGTATGAGGTGGCGAAATCGTTCTTAAATCTTCGTCATCAATTAGTACCTTATATTTATACGATGTCATACCGCAATATGACGGAGTCTTTACCGTTTATTACGCCGATGTATTTTGAGCATCCGCATGATGGAAAAGCATATGAGTATAAAGATCAATATTATTATGGTAGTGAGTTAATGGTGGCACCATTTACCGCGCCACGTAGTAAAGTTTTAAATCGTACGTTTAAAGAGGTTTGGTTACCACGCGGTCAGTGGTTTGATTTCTTCACAGGTGAGGCGTACCGTGGAGATAATATTTATGCGATGTACGGTAAACTTGAAGAGATTCCGGTATTCGCCAAGGCAGGAGCCATTGTTCCAATGGCCAAACTAGAACAAACAAATCAGATTGATAATCCAGAGCATTTAGAGTTAGTTGTATTTGGTGGAGCTAGTAATTCATTCACGATGTACGAAGATGATGGTATTAGTCGTGAGTATGAAGCGGGACACAGTGTATTAACGACTTTTGATTTAGAAGCATCAGATACTAAATTGATATTTAAGATTAATGAACCCGTTGGTGATTTAAATGTGATTCCAGTAAATCGTCAGTATACAGTGAAGTTTAGAGGTGTAGCATCAGACTGTGAATGTTTCTTGAATGGTGAAGAATCAGACTTTAATTATGATGTAGTTACAAGAACTTTATCAGTAACGGTTGATTCTGCTGATAGTATTATCGAAGTTCGTCATCAAGATTTATATCATCAAGAAATTGATGTTGATCAATTAATCTTTGAATTAGTTCAAGATGCGACTATTATCATGGATGAAAAGCAACGTTTTGAACACTGGTCATATGGAATTTTAGGCACGAATCTTTCTCTTGAAGAGAAAATGATGAGAGTTCTGGCAATGCCAGTCAATGATGAGGTTCGTCGTGCTGTGTTAGCTATTTTAACGAAAGCTTTGATGAAGTAGTTATATTAGTCTCAATAAGGTTGCAAGAGAAAAAAATTTTCCTGGCTGGTGTGTGTATTCTAGTAATTATTTCTTGGCATTAAAGTATTTGAATTACTAGATTGTGTTTTGTGATAGAGTTAGAGTTTGAAGTTTTATAAATTGAGGAGGAGGTAGTACCAAAGGTACTACCTTTTAAATTTCCGATATTTGGGAAACGATATTCAATGAATTGAATATAATTTTTGAAAAACGTCAATAATTAATACAAAATGTACTTTTTCGTGGAATCGTACACTTTAGCGTGTTATAATGAAATAATGAAAAAATAGCTTATATAGATGGAGTGATTCAGATGTCGACAACTGAAATCAACGATCAATTACAAGTTAGACGTGACAAAATGGAAGACTTACGTCAACACGGAATTGATCCATTTGGACAACGATTCAATCGTACTCATTTATCTTCACAATTAGTTGAAGAGTTTGGAGAATTTTCTAAAGAAGAATTAGAGGAAAAAAATATTGAAGTAGCAATCGCTGGACGTATCCGCACTAAACGTGGAAAAGGAAAAGCTGGTTTTGCACATATTCAAGATATTAAAGGGCAAGTTCAAATTTATGTTCGTCAAGATGCTGTAGGTGAAGAAGCTTATGCATTCTTCGATAAAGCAGACTTAGGTGACATTGTTGGAGTACGCGGTGTTGTATTCAAAACTAAAGTTGGTGAGTTATCAATTAAAGTTAAAGAGTATACGCCATTAACAAAAGCATTACGCCCATTACCAGAAAAATATCATGGATTAACTGACGTTGAAGAGCGTTACCGCCGTCGTTATGTTGATTTAATTATGAATGAAGAAAGTAAACAAACTTTCATCACTCGTACTCGTATTATTACTGCAATGCGCCGTTATTTAGATAATTTAGGATATTTAGAAGTTGAAACTCCAATTTTACACACAACATTAGGTGGAGCAGCAGCTCGCCCATTTGAAACTCATCACAATGCATTAGATATGCCTTTATATTTACGTATTGCAACTGAGTTACACTTAAAACGTTTATTAGTTGGTGGACTTGAAAAAGTTTATGAAATCGGACGTATCTTCCGTAATGAAGGAATCTCTGTTCGCCATAACCCAGAGTTTACATCAATTGAGTTATATGAAGCTTATGGTGATATGGAAACAATGATGGACTTAACTGAGAACATGATTGCCTCTATTGCACAAGAAGTTTTAGGAACAACTACTGTACCTTACGGTGGACATGAAATTAACTTAGCAGTTGGATGGAAACGTTGGCACATGGTTGATGCGATTAAAGAGATTACAGGTGTTGATTTCTTTAAAGAAATGACATTTGAAGAAGCAAAAGCTATCGCAAAAGAACACAATGTTGAAGTACCTACTCACTTTACAGGTGTTGGACATATCATCAATGCATTCTTCGAAGAATTCGTTGAAGATAAAATTGTTCAACCAACGTTTATTTATGGACATCCGGTGGAAGTTTCTCCACTTGCTAAGAAAAATGCAAAAGATCCACGTTTCACTGATCGTTTTGAATTCTTTATTGATGGACGTGAATATGGAAATGCCTTCACTGAGTTAAATGATCCAATTGATCAAAAAGAACGTTTTGAAGCGCAATTAGCTGAAAAAGAATTAGGAAATGATGAAGCATCTGAAATGGATGTTGACTACATCGAAGCATTAGAATATGGTATGCCACCTGCAGGAGGACTTGGAATTGGTATCGATCGCTTAGTTATGTTATTAACTAACTCTCCATCAATCCGTGACGTATTATTATTCCCAACAATGCGTAAAAAATAATAGATTATATAAGACTGCATCGAAATCGATGCAGTCTTTTTTTATTTAATGTAAAACTATGTCTAAAAATAGGATTAAATTAATTGAATTAAAAGTGCTGAGAATCTAAAAGCTCTACTCTTAATAAGAGGCTATAGATTTATATTGAGGTCAAATGTTACTGTGACATAACCACAGGTACTATTTTCTTTATCGACGTGACTAATTGAATCAGATAATCATATGATAAAGAAGATATAAAATAAATACTCTTTATTAAGAGGGGGACATAAAATGATATTAATTGGTTTTTTACACCAGTGTAGAAATCCTAGACATGTTGTAAAGGCATATGCCTTTGCAAGTGTGGCAAAAGCAGAAGGAGTAGAGTTACTATATTTTTCTCCTAAACAAGTCAATTTTAAAAAACATACGATATCTGGATATATGTATGAAAATGGTGATTGGCACAAAGTTGAAAGTAGATTTCCAGATGTAATTTATAATACGGGAAGTCCAGAAAAGCTTGCTAATTATAAAGAAATCATTGAACAATTACAATCTGAAATTCCATTTACGACTTATTCAATTGGAAATAAAATGAGCGTTTATAAACGTTTAAAAGAAGCAGGGGAATTTACTAATCATTTGATTCCATCTGAAATTATTAGTAATACAAATGAGTTTTTTGATTTTTTGAATATGTACTCAAAGGTTGTCTTTAAACCTCAAGATGGTCATAAAGGGGAAGGTATTATCTATATTGAAAAAATGGGAAATTTATATAAAGTTAATCGCGATAAAAGAAACAAAATTGCTAACTACTATGAACTTGAAAATTATATTTCCAGCTGTCTAAAAGAAGAATCTTATCTAGCACAACCTTATATTAACTCAAAAACTAAAAATGGAATTAATTTTGATTTAAGATTACATGTTCAAAAAAATGGAAGCGGGGAATGGGTGGTTACTACTATTTATCCACGCTTTTCGTTAACTGATAGTATTGTAACAAATATCAACAGTGGTGGTGCAACTAATTATTTGATTCCTTTTTTAAAACAAGAAGATCCAGAGTGCACTTATGATATGGAACGATATCTTGAAGTCTTTGCCTTGCAACTGGCTAGACACCTAGATCAACTCCAAATGGAAAAATATAATGAAACTCTTGATGAAATTGGAATTGATATTGGACTAGATGATATGAAAAAAATATGGATTTATGAAGTGAATTGGCGTCCTGGGTGTCCACCTGCATTCTATTTAGAGCTGGATGTAGTAAAAAATACGATTCATTATGCTATATTTCTAGCAAATAAAAACAAATTAAATTCTACGAGTGATTAGTAGAGGGCAACACAATTATCGCTATAATGGAGATTGATGTTAAAACGTTAATTACTGTAATTATTAGATA
>NZ_JAGAVR010000084.1:0-4681 GCF_017941855.1 Turicibacter sp.
AGCATCATTTATTCCAATCACTTTATCACCTCTAGAAATTTCTATTTATATATAATATTAATAATATCTTCACTTCACATTATATAACAATTGTGAAGTTAATTATATTGTATCATTTTCAACATTCATTTAAAACATAGCCAAAAATTAAAACAAACGAAATCCTTTGTGATTGAGCCTTACCAAGCAGAGTTAGTTATTGAAAATGTTTATCGTGAGATACAGGAGCGATTTAACTTAATAACCGACAGTGGTTGTAACGATATTTTTGAGTTTAACTCAAAATCTAACAACAAAATGCAATACAAATTCGTTATGATGGAAGAGTTCACTGTTCTTTTGGATATTAATAAAGAGTTATCAGTCACGCTAACTAAAGCCTTAGCAATCGCTAGAGCCGTAGGAGTTTACTTCATTTTTACTTCCCAACGATTTAGTGCTGACATTATCGACTCAAAAATTAAAGCGAATATAGACACTAGAGTGTGCTTTAGAGTTTCCGATAGCACAAATTCAAGAATTATCCTTGATAAAACAGGAGCAGAAAAACTTCAAGTGAAAGGAAGAGGAATTTTGGTTCAAGGTGGGCAGGAACAAGAATTTCAGTCATTTTTTGTTGATAGAAAAGAGATAGACCAATACATTAAGCCTTATTTAGAAGAGAAACAAAGCCTTTCTATATATAAAAAAGAAAATAAAGGGGAGATACCACTATGGGAATAACAACAAGAGATTTAAGAGTCATCCGACTTTTAGAAAAACGGTTCATTGCTAATGCGGAAATTCTTTCACGACTAATTTTCTGGTCGGGCAATGAAAAATCTTCGTTATCTGTTACCCAAAGACGATTAAAGGAACTACATAATCTAAAGCAGTTGAAACGTGTGAGACAGTACATCGGACAGTCATATGTTTACTACTTAGGAAAAGCACCCAACAAAATTGAACACAGACTGGCTATGAGCGACTTCCTTTCTCAAATGAACGTTCATGGATTTGAAGTCATCCTTGAAGAAACGGAAGTGGAATTTAAAGAGTTGGAAGAATTGTTTGGAATTAGACCCGATATGTTAGTGACGTTCAAGCATGGTGATAAAACATTTCAAGCACTGGTTGAAATTGATTTAACAAAACAATTCACTCATGCGAATGAGTATAATAGATTTTTGAAAGCTCGTCGGAACGGGGAGACTAATCTCTTAACAGAGTATCCTTTAGCCTTAGTTTCTGTTTGTGATAAAAAACCAAAGGGAATTAATTGTGTTTGGATTAAACCAGATTGGTCTAATTTTTCAAATTTCACATACTCATTCGTTAAAAAGTGATATAATAAATCTGCATGACAATAATAATGCGGAAAGGGCACGCAATCGGTGGCGTGTCCTTTTTTTTATGCTCAAAAATACGGTCTAAGAAATCAACTCTTTTCGAGTACACTTTTTTGCATAATTTCTTCATTTTGCTCAACTGTTATTTTCCTTGATATTACCGCAGTTTTGGAAGGAAAAAAAGGGGAATAAATGTCAAAGAAATTTCGAGTAGCTTTTTATTGACATTTTTAGATGTTTTAGGTAAAATTTAACTATAACGAAAAGATAAAAAAATGAAGGCGGTGTTAAAATGGCAATTTATTGTTATGCGCGTTGCTCAACAAACGAAGAGAGGCAGGATGTTATGCGACAAGTAAATGAAGCACTTGCTAAATATGACATTCCTCAATCAAATATTTATTTTGAATATGAATCAGGCTCTAAGGAAGATAGAAAAGCCTTCAACAAACTTTTAAAAGAATTAAAAGACTCAGATACGCTTGTTACTTCTGAAGTATCGAGGTTAAGTCGTTCGGTAAAGCAATTGTGTGAGGTCATCGAGTTGGCAAAAGAAAAGCATTTAAAACTTATTATTGGTGAGTTTGTTGTTGATTGTTCAAAAGGTGAGCTAGACCCTATGACGGATGGAATGCTGAAAATGATGGCAGTATTCGCAGAGATGGAACGCAACATGATTAGGGCTAGAGTTAAGAGTGGCATGAAGAACGCCAAAGATAAGGGTGTTAAAATAGGTAGGAAGGAAACTTGTTTCGAAGACTTACCCAACTCGTTTTTGAAACATTATCCTAAAGTAAAATTACCTAAAGGTAATGAAAATCGAATTACGATGATTGAGTTATGCAAACTATGTGGGATTTCAAGACAAACGGGTTATAAATATAAAGCTCTATATGAAGAGCATTATAAGGGGGAATAAAAAATGATTTACACTGTGAAAAATGAAGATGAATGGTTTGAGGAAGGAACTGAATATCATGTGGCAGGTGATTTAACATTCATAACAGAGGTAGAGGTTAATGGTCAAATAATCTCTATTGAAAGACTTCACTTGGGAGATTTGGAAGGGGTTTTATCGAATGATAGTTTCTACGATGTTGTTAATTTTAAAAATAACTTCGTTATCAAAGAGGATAAAGCTTATTTACCTATTATCTTTTCAGAGTTAGAAGAAGCTTTGGAGTATATCAAAGTTAATTATGAAATAGAAGTTGAACTTACTAAAGCAACTGAACTGGCATTATCGGTTGAAAAAAATTTTGAACACATTTATCATGAAGATTTTTCAGAGGAATTTGATTTAACTAATTCAACTGATAGATATTATGCTCATAAGATTATTAACGATTTAATCACAGAAAATGAGCATTTTCATTCGGATAAGTTGCATTTCTTACATGAGGTTATCAGTAGACAAATCCAGTTCTGCCAATCAATCGACTTAGGGGATGTAACTTTATCAATTGAGTGCAAATAAAAAATAGTGGTATGAATACTACTCAGTTAGATAGAAAGACAGCTCATGCTGTTCTTTTTTTCACCGTCTTCCAATCATCTTTACTTACTTCTTGTGTGTTAACCAAGATAACTAAGGTTAACCTTTTGATAATATGGGATTTAAGTTAACTTACAGTTATGGTTTTATCAAAAGCGTGCTATAATAAGGATACAAGGTAATAATACTAATCATTTTATAAATTAAAAGAGGTGGAACAGATGGAACAGCAAACATTAAAAACAAAAGCATTTAAGATGTTACCTACTGAAATTGAGGCATTAGAAAGTTCTCTTAAAGGGTTCGAGGGGGCAACTCAAGCAGAGCAACTTAAAAATGCCATTGCTATTGCAGAGCAAGCGATGAATCAAGATTTAACAATGAGTCAATTGCCTGACCAGGTGGCGAAAGTTTATGCGGGGGATAAAGAGAAAATTCAAACAGCTCTATCAATGATTATGAGTGTGTTTGAAAGCCAAGCTACAGCTGTTAATGCTCAGCTTCAAAAACGTGAGGATGAACTGTTGAAGGCATATAACAAGGAACTGGACAAGCTAACTAAACATAACGACAGTTTATCTGCTAAAAATGAAGGATTAGAAGAGCAACTAATTAAATCCAAAGAGTCACTTGAAGTGAAATCAAATGAATTTGAAACTCAGCGAGCAGAGTTCACTGCCGAACTTGACACGTTGAAAACTGAGAAAACTCACTTAGAGAAGGAAGTTACTATCCGCGAAGAGATGATTATCGACTTAAAGGCTACTATTCAGAAGCAAGATGCTGATATTGAAGCTAAAAAACAAGAAATTGATGATAAAAATAAAGAAATTGCTGACTTAGCAAAAGATGCTCGTGAAGATAAAAATGAATTAAAACAATTAAGAGATAAAAATGAACTTTTATCTAACCAATTAGGTGAAGCGACAAAATATAACTCAGATTTATCTAACGAAAATAACTTATTAAAGGTTAAAGTCGAAAATTTGGAGTCAAAAGTGGATGATTTAAAAGTCCAAAATGCTAAATATGAAGATGAAGTTGCTCAATTAAAAGCTCAAGTTCAAGCCGAGCTGCAAAAACAAGTGGATATGCAGCAACAATTGATGCAGTTAATGTCACAAATGGCCCAACAACAGCAATTAAAAGATGATGTTAAAGGGGATGAATAAAAATGAAGCTTCTTGAAAATGAAGAAAAATATGGACATTTTTATTATTTAACTAAATAAAAGAGTAGTAACTCATTTAAAAATATATAAGTAACTAAAAACATTATAAAAACAAGCCTATATCTTAATTGACTAAGTAATTTAAGATATAGGCTTGTTTTTTATCTTGGCTATCTTTTAAATGAATGTTCAAAATGATATAACACAATATAATTAACTTCACAATTGTTATACATTGTGAACTTCGATATACTTTACAGTGAATATTATTTATGTTACTATTAAATTTAATAAAACAAGAAAGGAGTTAGATTTATGATAAATTTATATAGAATGATTAATAAATTAAAAATAATAGATACAACTCCTAAATATAATATTATATAACTATATTTAAGATATATCCACTGGTATACTAAAGTGGATTTTTTATTAACTAAAATAAGGAGGTAGCTATAATGCTTGCATATATCAGATTAAGAGGATAGCGCACGAGTTGTGGCTATCGTTAAACAAATTTAATAAAATGTCATAACTTCGTGCTATTTTATATGAATAATAGAAATAGGAAGGTTATGAACAATGAGAAAATTAAAAAAGATTGAAGTTTTAAGAGAATTACTTAATGAAAATATATCAATACTTAGATGTCCAGTGTGTAAAAAATCTATAAAATATATAAAAGAA
>NZ_JAGAVR010000085.1:0-6116 GCF_017941855.1 Turicibacter sp.
AGTAAGTACATGATACTCTTTTCATAATATCCACTAAGCAGATAAACATTAGTTAATAAGCAATGAGCTTCTAAATAATCATACTCATTCACATTTTTATCTATCACAAATTCTAGTAGTGGGATACTAGACTGAGGATTACTAGAAAACTCAACGATTCCTTGAGAAAAACGTCGATAAAGACTTGATTTAAGTTTTATCATATAAAATTTTGAAACATTTTTTTCTGCTAATTCAAAATAATACTTAGCACTTTCTTCATCGTTTAAAGCTAGGGCATTATAAGCCAACTCTTTGTATAAATTAATACAAATAGTTGAACTTGAATCTTCCCCAATACTTAAGGCTTTTAAATAATAATGAGTTGATTCTTCAAAATTCCCATCTAAAGCCTCTAAAAAGCCAAGTGCATAAAATCCTTTTTGAAGATCTGATCGCCTTGTCATCTGTGATAATTCAGCTAAAATCTGAGACTTGTATTCCTCGACTTGATTTTCTTCCCATGAATAAATAGAAAAATGATCAATTTGATTAACGACTTCCTTTGTAACTGTTGAACGGTTCCATTCTATCAGCATAAAGACAAAACATAAGCATAAAAGTGCAGTCATTATTTTAATTGATCCCTTTAAATATTTTATCTTCAATCAAACACCCCCTTCTCCAATGTCAACAATCCCATGAGCACATCACACCTAGCTTCGCTAGGATGGGGACATTTTAAATTCTAATGATACTGATCTATAAAAAGATGCACATCGAGTTAAAAATTGACATGAACTTAAGTCTCATTGCTTTCCTCGCCTAATAAATCAGATTTCGAATGATTTAATTCCCTATTGTCTCTTATTTTTATTACAAAATTATGCAAAAATGTCTTTTATTATCTTAACATTTCTAACAAAATACATCAATATCTCTAACTAATTTATACCATTTTAATCTCAATACGGATGATTGAAAAAAAATCGGTTGAATGCTCACATTCAACCGATTTTATCCATTATTGTGGCTTTTCTAATGTAATTGAAAATAAAAATTGATGACGACACTCATCATAATCAAAATATGTACTTCCATTATACTTAGCCACAGCGCGTTTAATATTTTCAACTCCATAACCATGCTGACCCTTTTGAGTCTTTGTGCTTTTCAATTTTCCCTTTGAAATAATAGGGGCCACATCGCAACTATTCACCACCTTGATGATGATATACGTCTGATTAAAAGAAGAAATCGTAAATTGAATTTCCTTTTGTTCACTTTTCTCACAACTCTCAATCGCATTATCAAGCATATTCGTCAAAATAATCGTCATCTCTTTAAAATCCACAAAATCTAGTGACACGTGTTCAATCCGTTTCGTAAAGGTAATGCCTATTTTCTTCATCTGAGAAATCTTATCATTCAAAATAATATCTACCAATCGATTTCCCGTAATCACAATCGCCGACAACTGATTCAAATCTTCATAAACACTATCAATATAACGACTTGCCTCTTCCGGTGTCTGTTGATTAATAAAACCTTTTATACAAATAAGATGATTTTTAATATCATGAGCTAGCTGATTAATTTGATCATTCTTTCTTAATAGTACCTTGTTGTGCTCGATAATCATCCGATTTTGTTCACGTTCGTTCTCAATTTCCTTTGATTTCATGTACTTAAACGTTGCAATCCCACCTAATATAGCGATGATAAATGAAGCACACGCAATTCCTATTGCAACATGAATCTGGGTTTCAAAATTTTGTTCAAAAGCCTTAAATTCAGACATTGTTTGCAGATAAAAATCTTTCATGGGGGTACTAGTTAACACAACTAAATCATACGGAGCATACAACTCAGCATATAACATATCCTGATTGTCATTGTTTTGAACATAACCAAAATAAGTTCCATTATCCTTTAGCCCCTCTAGCATTTCTTCTAAAACATAACGTCCCCTATCATCTTGATAGGTTGTATTAATATAGCATCCTTGTCTTGCACAACTTGGTGAGACACTTATCCCTTGAATGACTTTAGCAAATTTATCTCCACCTTTATAATCAACAATTTCGATTAAGGTGTAAATCGATGTTAAATTAGGATTTTCGTCGAACGCGTCTTTTAACATTCCTTTATACATTGTCTTTAAATCGGAATCTGAAATCCCAATAATTACAATATACCGATCCTCTTGCACCATATGCTGCCTCCATAGTGCAAGATCAAAGAATAAATCACTATACAGGATATCCTGTGCAAGTATCATATTATTTTGTTTAAATTCAGCTACCACGGTTTGATTGTGTTGATCGTAGACCCTAATTTGTAAATCTTTGTAGACAGAAGTTAAAAAAATAAACATCTCCATAATATCCTCGTCTTGTTTAGATTTTTCAATGATATATTCATGGAGGATTGAATCGACAACATTTAACGATTTATTATAATCTTCAATCAGATAATCAAAATCAATATTCACTCTAATCATCAACTCATTAACATCATTTTTCAATTTACTTTGTTCCACTTCAATTAAAGATTCCGTTAAACAATTAATATTGTTTTGATAAGCCACCTGCATAATCCTAATATAAATCCATATTAAACCAAAAACGACGATCCCAATGATAAGAATAGCATTAAGGTAAATTCGCTTTTCCGAGTTGTTTTTTTGCATTCTTATCATCCTTTCTAAATAAAAAAAAACGCCCATTGCTCTCAAGGGGCGTTTTTATTAAAGTTGACTAATATAACGAACAAAACTCGTTTTAAAACCTTTATATTTCCTTAATGACATATAAACTTCTTCACCTGTTGTCAATGTCACTTTATCCCGAGCAACTAATTTTACATATTTTAAATTTACTAAATAACTTGAATGGGTATATTCAAAATGATGAATCGCTAAACGATGATACCAACTATTTAAATTATAGCTACTTGTATAGATTGCTTCAGGTGTATGAATTAAGACTTTTCGACCTGATATTTCTAAATAAGTGATATCCTCAATTAATACTTTCTCTAATGCCCTTTCACTACGAGCAGAAATATATTTTTTTGCAGTATTTAATTCTTCAATTAAGGAAGTCAACGCTTCAGTTAATTCATCCTGCTTTAACGGTTTGATTAAAAATCTTGATGCCATGACCTTATATCCTTCTGGCCAATAATGTTCATAAGCTGTAACAAAAATGATTTTACTTTTAGGACACGTTTTTCTAATTTCTTTGGCCACTTCTATCCCATTAATCCTAGGCATCTCAACATCTAGAAAGATGACATCATATTCAAAATAATCTTTTTCTAAAAAATCTTCACCACATTCAAAATAATCAATCTCAAACTTAATTCTACACTCACTTCCATAAGCCTTTAAACTGTCAATTAACTCAACTGCTTGAATTCGCGAATCTTCACAAATTGCAATTTTATACATTATTTCACCACCATTAATCCGCAAACTCTCCTAAGTTAACATTTTAACAAGCAAACTATACCTAATCCAACTTTAAATCGTCAACCTATTTTTTCCTTTTTCTTTTGAGATTAAGACTAAATCCTGTGCTTTTTTTAGATATTTATCTAAATTAATCGATGAATCTAAATTACCACAAACAATTCCCACACTTAACGTCATACGTAAATCTCTTAAATTCGTCACATGTTCAATATTTAAAGCATATGTTTTATCAATCAATTGTTGTGCACGCTGTGCTGCTCTCATTTTATCATCTTGTGTCACAATAATAAACTGTTGTCCATTATGTCTCGTCAACAATCCTTCTTTAAACTCACTCTTAATTAACTCAAATACTTGCTCAATCACCTGATCTCCAGCAATATATCCATATGTCTCATTGAACTTTTTAAAATTATCTAAATCAACAACAAAAACACTTCCATTTGGATATTTCTCCGAGCATTGATCATATAACTGTTGTAACGTTAAAGCTTCCATCTCTTTATCAGGTAAGTCTTGTTTTTTAGAACGTAAACTTTTTCGTTTTTTATTATAACAAACAAACAAAATCGTTGCGAGTAATCCCCCAACAAGAATCCATCTGCCTATTATTAAGGATGGATTCTTATCGTCAACTTTATCACTCGTCGTATTTTTAAGATTTTATTCAATCAAATTAATTTGAATCAAACTTTCTGATTTTAATGGGGTAGGGATTTGACTTGCAAAGTAAAAAGCTTGTTCATAATTTTCTAACTCAAGATTTTTTTGAATGATATCCTTTAACAATAAAATTCTTAATACGGAATCAATATCCCCTTTCATTACCTCTTCATAAAAATCTGTATAAAAATCAATCAATTCTTGCCCCTCGAACTTAATGTCACCATAGAGCTTATTTTTAAAAACATTTAGAGACTGAATTTCATAGTTCCCCTCCGCCTCAAATTCGGCTGCCAATAATTGTTCTAATGCTTTTTCCTTTTGTCCATCATCAATATATAACTTGGCTCTAATGATTGACTTGTAGCCCTCTTCATATTCACTTTCTTCTAATACTGAGTTAACTCTTTCATCTTCAATCAACTCTAAGGCTTTCTCAATCCCGTGCTCGTTAGCAATACTATAAATATACGGCCCGAACATATAAAAAGGAATTTCCTCTTGACTTGCCACAATTAAATCTTCATAAATCGAAATCACATTTGTATAAGAGTCATTGAGATACTCATTAATAACTAAACTATTAATGCCACAACTTAGTAAGTCTTCATAGCCATAAGTTTGAGCCAGTGTGATAGCTTTTAGGGCATACTGATTCGATAAATCTATCTGTAAAGTTCCTAAATAAAGATTCTTTAAGATTAAGCAACTCATAATATTTTGATAAACATCTGAACTAAGTTCTATAGACTCTTGTAATAATTGGACTGCTTGATCAGTATTCACAAGTAGATTAATGTAATCTTTAGCTCGCATCTGATAAATCAGCGCTAACAACTGATCATTCTCACTCTCAATAGCAAAAGATTTAGCGTATTCAAAATACTCATCTGATTTAGGATTATTCTCAAGATATAAATAATTTTTAGAAATCCCCATCAATACGATTGCTTCTACTTCTTCAGGTTGATTTTTTCCAATAGATAATTCCTTTACAAAGTAATTATTTGATTCTTCATACTCTCCTTGATAAAAGTTCACATATGCTAGATAAGAATAAGCTTTTTTTAATTCATTCCGATTTTTACTGTCATCGAGCCTCTCAATGACCTCTTTCTCATAGCTTACTAACACATCTGGGGTTAGACTCATGAGCTGATGATCTAAATTCTCAATAAACTCACTTAACTCTAACGATTCTGTTGTTTCCTTATGATGAATACCGATTCCAACGAGTGTTCCCAAAAGGAGAAGGACGAATAAAATCCTCTGCAAAATAATCCACCTCAATATATAAATTTTAGACAACCATCCCCTGTTGTCTACGTCTCTTAGCTTCTAAAAAGTTAGCACTAAATAAATAGGTCTTTTAAAATTGTAAGTTATGATTTAAAAGATAGTTTATCAAAATAAACACCTAAAATGTAACTCCCTACTCTGCTACAATAAATTATATTCCCCACCATCATATCACCATAAAAAAAAACAAAACAACAATTCACGTAATAATGTCATAAAAACCGACAAAAAAGAATGTATTATTTCAATTAAGATATAACGCTTTCCCAACATATATCATATTAGGATTAGTGATCCCATTCAACTTCACTAATTCGGAAACCGTTGTACCATATTTAGTCGCAATCGCCCACAACGTATCCCCTGCTTTCACTGTATATTCAGTCGCTTCAACTCCACTCAATTCACCTGAAATTTGTAATACTTCCCCGACATAAATCACATTAGGATTACTAATATCATTCAATTTCACTAATTCAGAAACCGTTGTACCATATTTAGCCGCAATCGCCCACAACGTATCCCCTGCTTTCACTGTATATTCAGTCGCTTCAACTCCACTCGATTCACCTGAAATTTGTAATACTTCCCCGACATAAATCACATTAGGATTACTAATATCATTCAATTTCACTAATTCAGAAACCGTCGTACCGTATTTATTCGCAATCCCCCACAACGTATCCCCTGCTTTCAC
>NZ_JAGAVR010000007.1:0-2943 GCF_017941855.1 Turicibacter sp.
GCACTTTTAGTTTTGATTGAAGCAACATAAGGAGAAACATCTAAATTGAACAACTTATTAAATAAATTTGAATCAAACTCTGTATAACCAAATTCCTCTAACTCTTCTTCCGCTAAGTCTACCTCTTTAATCTCTTCCATCATTAAACCTCCTTGATTGTGATTCTGTCCCCTGGGGAATCGTACGTATATTTGTTATAAAGTTCTTCATGTTCTTCTTTAAATTTCTTGTTGTCGAAACGCTTAGTAACATAACTTGAATATTTGACTTGATACATCTTCCCTACACCAACTGGCGCGCCTTCAAGTCCAATTCTAATATCTAATTCTAATTTTTTACGTTCCATATCAAGTTCAGAAATTTGTTTTTTTATTTGATTTAATCTATAAATTTTACACTCAGTATCGTCTGATAAATCATTTAGCAACAAAGTTCCACACTCATTACAAAACACAACATCATTTTCAATTTCGTACTCTGCCTCAATCCCGCACAAACATTTAATCTTCATCACTAATTACCTCGATAATCGTAACAACCTCAAACTCATTAACTTTAACGCAGTTAATCGGGTTAAAAATTTTTGGATAAATTCTTTTAACTTTTAAATGACCAAACTCCGAAATCGCACGATCAATCATTCTTATTTCTGTATGACCATTGATAACCAACGTCACCAAACTCCCTTGCTCTCTAATTAACTCGATTACATCCGATACAGTCACATTTAACGCCCCCAGTTTTTCTGATTAAGACTTCAATTTCTTCACCTTTAAACTCAAATTCCGTAATAGCATTTATTCTCGATGAAACCATTAGTGCTAAATCAATTAAATCCTGCTGATGTAATTCCATTCGTGGAATAATAAATGTCACGTACTCTAACCATGTAAATTCAATCAATGAATCGATATATGTGTTAAATATTTTGATAACTTGTCGCATTAAATCACATCCCACCATGTTGATTTTCTAATTTCGTTCACACAATCACTACAAATACGAATACCTTTGACGTTATGGATTCGCTCACGATTACCGCACATAACACAGCATACTTCACTTCGTTGAACTGTAATAATTCCTTGATTCATCTTAATTAGCACATAAGTACATCCAGGTATCGACAATTTGCGTCTATACTCGATTGGAATTTTAACTCGCCCCAAGCTATCTACTTTAGTCAAAATAAAATCAGCAACAGGCTCTTTTGATAAAAAAATCATTTCATCATCACGTCCCATATAGATAGGTGAATTTTTTTCGATTCCTAATGTTTTTGAAATTTGTCTAGGGATTACTAATCGCCCCAATTCGTCGATTCTACGTTCCATTACTCTTCCTCCTATTATTTAACAATTGTTACTTCAATCGTATTTGAATCTAATATTTTAAAGGTAGTCTCACTACCTGGACTGTTCGATATCAGCTGTGCTAAATCCACGTGCTCTATTTGTGTTATGAAAGATATTTTTTCCAACCTTAATTTCTCCTACATTTTTTTAAAATTTAATGAATAAATTGATTACTGACCGGCTATACTGTATAATGTGAATGAATTATCTCGCAAAAATAATTCGTCAAGGTTAAAGGCATACTGTTCGAGCAGTGTGCTTTTTTTATTGGCAAAATCATAGCTTGACCAATCCCTTAAATCTGTAATTCTTATCTTCATCCTTACCTACTTGAACCGTGAAGCGCTCTGTTGCCTTTTGGAACATGCGTCCTGCTAACGCTTCATCTAAATTTCTAATCTCATCAATCGTCATTTCCGACGAGATAATGGTAGGTAGATTGTTGTTATAGCGATAATTGATAAGGTCAAATGCTAATTTGATATCATTGTCTGTGTGTCTGCCTTTGAATAAATCATCGATATATAGCAATTCTGCCTTAGCGTGGTCGTAAAAGTAATGATCTCTATCAAATTCAAATCGCAACTTATTCATCTTCTCCACGTAATCGTTCCAAATCATGTATTTAACTTGCGTGTATTTACGTTGATCTTCGTCATACCGTGTCATTCTTTCGTTGCAAATCGATGAACAAATCATTGTCTTACCGCAACCACTCTGTCCAAGCGCCAAAAACCACTCTGTACGGGCATTTAGGATGTAGTCCTTAACTTTATCCCTCATAACCACTTGAAAAGGCTCTGTGGCTTTAAAATCGCGTAATCTGTGCGTCAATAACTCTCCCATATTACTCTGTTCTGCAATTTTCTTGGATTTTCGAACTTTCATACATTCACAATCGTCAATTTTAGATGAATCTGTTTCGGCTACATAAATTGATACGAATCCTTTGTTAAGGCATATCTGACAGTCAAACCCTGTTAGGTTGCCTTTTTTTGCGTTATCTAACTCTACAAGCTGTTGAGTTACTGTTTTACCGGTTGAATCATAATCATCATTAGAGAATTTCGAGTCCCAATCTATCTCTTTTAACGCCATTGGCATCAGTTCTGATAGTGACTTCATTTTTATTCCCCCCTGTTTCTTCATTTAAATAACTTTCAAACTTAGAGCCAAAAAGAGTACTTGGTCTTAAATATCTTGACATTTTTTTGTCGTTCATCCATTGAGCCGTTTTAATATCAATGACTTTCTTGAAATCATCAACGGTGAATTTCTTTTTAAATCTAGCTCTAATGTATCTTTGATTCTCTTCAGATGTAGCTTTGAAATGTTTACCTGTTTTTTGATTTAAATAATCAATAATTTCTGCATATGGAATAGGTGTCGTCGGGCTCTGCTCGACAATATCTCTTTTATTAACTGTATTATTAAATGTATTATTAAAGGATGTATTATTATCCTTAACCTTTTTTTCTATAGGGGTATGGAAATTATTTTCCATAGGGTGAGGAAGATTTTTTCCATAGGTAGCGAAATTATTTTCCATAGGTGCGATATATAATCTACGTTCTTTTATTTCTTTTGA
>NZ_JAGAVR010000086.1:0-3934 GCF_017941855.1 Turicibacter sp.
ATTAGCTGAAGAGATATCGCCATTTACTCTTGATGATCTAAGTAAGTTAAAACTTCACGAAGCAATTTGTAGTATTAATTATCCGAGTGGTAGACACAATTTTATAGGAACATTGCCAAAATAACAGGGGTTCTCCATCATTGTGAGCCCTTTTTTTATAAAATTTGAATAAAACAAATAAAATATTAACAAACTATTGAAATACTACAAAAGTTGTAGTAATATAATAAACGAAGGCGGTGATAAAAATGAATTGGTTGCAAAAATTGTTAGATGAGAACGATATGACGCGTTATCGTCTGAGCAAAATAACAGGTATTGCAGAATCGCAATTAGCTTCTATCGTTAACAGTGACATCAAAAAAGAAGATGTGAAGTATGGACACGTCGTAGCGATTGAAGAAGTTTTTAACGGAAGTGTAGCATTACAACACAAACTCATTGAGGACTTTAAAAAGGCGAACAAAACAGTCAAGGTAATGAGTTGGGAGTTAGGCGAGGGCGAGTTGCCTCATGCTTATAAAGGATTGTGGCTAAAGGTGACAACTAAAGATCACGGTTGGCTCCACGTTTACTACAACAACGAAAAAATGAATGTTGAATGGTACTGAGCGGAAAGTTCCGTTCTGTAATTCGACCTAATAAAAAAAGCCGTTGCCCACCGACCAAAGTAGAACAAACGACTTATGCGAGATATGTTATCACACCAAGATAACACACCATGAATATAGCATATCCCAAACCCAGTGACAATTAGTATATTTTGGAATAAAAAGTAATGTTTTGTCGTAAATATACACTAAAACACGAATTATGATAAATTTACTCGTTGAGAGAATTATTTAAAAGGGGATATGAATTATGATCAAAGAAATGTATTTAGAAGAAATCGAAGAATTAGTTAAAGAAATGAATGTAGCAGAGTTAAAACGTATGTTAGGATTTGCAACTGGGCTTACAGAGGTCAGAAAGAAAATGATTGCAAAAACTAACGCAGCGGAAGAGTAATAAAAAAAGTGGCGGTTCATCACCGTCACTCATATATTCAAAAGTTATTCACAAATGTTGTAAATTTATGTTATAATCAGTTCAACAAATAAAAAAAGGGATATTCCTCATTCAACGCCAATCGAGTAGGAATATCACCCAAACACAAATATAGTTTATGTTTGTATTATATACTGGATATCATTTTATATCAAGTCTTTTTTGACTATGTTTTTTAATCCAGTTTTTAACACACGTTTATTTTAGGCTACTTTTAAGCTGATTATACGTGGAATTTACGAACATAAGCTATATATTTCGGTGAACCTTTTTTTGTTTGTTAATTTGAACGGAAGAAGGTTTTTTTGATGGCGAAATTAGAATTAACTTATGAAATGGAAAAAGCATTAGGAAGAAATAGAAACACAGTCTTGGCATTATGGTATAAAATCGAGTATTTCCAAAATAAATATGGATACTGCGATAAGACGAATAATGATTTTTCAAGAATGCTTGGAATCAGTTTAGCTACTGTTAAACGCTGCATGACAAAATTAATTGAATTA
This sequence comes from Turicibacter sp., assembly GCF_017941855.1. Classification (NCBI taxonomy): domain Bacteria; kingdom Bacillati; phylum Bacillota; class Erysipelotrichia; order Erysipelotrichales; family Turicibacteraceae; genus Turicibacter; species Turicibacter sp. Next base: position 1,554 of record NZ_JAGAVR010000086.1, read on the forward strand.
GGGTTAGTTTCTAAAGTGAAATCGGACTACTGGCATCGTAAATTATTCGCGGTGAGACCAGCTACTGACGTAAAAAATAACGTGAGTGAACCTATAAATGACCCTACAAGTGAGCCTATATATAATAATGTATATAAAAAAATAAAATTAAATAATGTAGTTAGTATCAAAGAAGAAGAAGCAACTTTAAATGAAATTGAAATTGAAATTTTAAAAGATGAATTTGAGGAAGAAATCGTAACTAAATCAATTCATGTTTTCAATATGGCTAAAAATGAACAAAAAATCTTTAATCCATTCAAATATACACGTGGAATTTGTTTAAATATTATTCGCAACAAAAAAGCTTTAGAACGTAAACAAGCTAAAAAAGAAGCTTATGAACAAAAACAATTAACTTTATTCGAAGAAATGGCCAAGAACCGCAAAGAAACTATTCCAACAACCGTAGATCCTAACTATTACTATGATTGGATGGCATTCTAACGAGCGTAAAAGTTCGTTGGTTCCAGTAAGGCTATTAGCAACTCGAGGTAAAAATCCCTTTAGTAATGTTATAAGCTGACTGCGAAACTATCACCCTCAGATTTGAGCAAAACTTTTCATTATCCATCGGAGAAAGTGGGTAAAAACACCTATTTTTAATTACAACTATTAGTCATTTGCTATCAATAGACTAAATCCTGTATTTAAAGTTGTAATTGTTTAACAGTTATTGGAATTTTATATTCAATATAACATCTTTTTGGTTGAATAAAGGGGGCCAAATACCATTTTTATTATAAAAATTAACTTAAAAATCTAACATAATAGCATGATGGAAAAAAAACCAATAAAATATCGTATTTTGGTAAAATTTATTGTTGAGTTATCCACATATACTATGATAAAATTATCTATGTTGGGTAAAACGCTAATTTTTGCCCCAAAAAAAAAGAGCCTCATATGACACCTGGCAAGTTTCGTAATGAGTCCCTCTTATTTTAAAACGACGATTGTTTTTTATTAAACCCAAATACCATAGATCTTTTTATAAATATCTTAAGTGCATTAAATATTTTAAGCATTTTAAGTATCTTAAATATCTAAAGTCTTTTGCCAACAATGGCATAGCTTTAAAAGCACCTTTTTGTGTTGTTTTGAGCGAACAAACGTTCAAAAACGATATATATAATAAGAATTTTAAGGCGTTTTGGTTTAATTTTAACACGGTTAGTTTACCATATTCCCATGTTTTCGTCAAATATAAATGACAGAAAATAACAAGAAAATTTTACAAAAGAAAGAGTGATAAAGTAGTGAACATTGAACAATTAACACCAGAACAATTAGAACAGATTGCACGACAAGTTAATGCTGCCAAACAACGTGAAAGACGTGCCAATCGTACACCAGAGCAGTACGAAAGAGAAAAAGCTAAAAAACGCGAGTACATGAGAGAGTATATGCGTAATAAACGCGCTCAACAAAAAGAGGTGTAAGGATGAACGTGGGTGATGTATGTGTAACAATTAATTGTGATTATATGGGGTATCCTTTAAAGCCAACAAAATACCAAGTGAATGATATTACTAAGCGAATTAGAACATCAAAGCCACGAACTATGAGCTTAAATGAGTTTTGTGATGTTATAGCACGAGGAAAAACATTTATCAGTGGATGTGTTGTAGATCCTTCTGCAAACACTTTAAAAGCCACTAATACAAATAATTATGCTTTCTTTGGGTTGGATATTGATAATAAGGAATTTAATATCACACCAAGTGAAATGATTGCAGAGGTAGAAGCGAAACTGGGGATCGTGCCTACTATCTTCTATGATACTTTCACCAGCACGCCTGAAAACAGAAAGTTTAGATTGATTTATGTATTTGAGAAGCCTATTGAAGATTATCAGACCTTCAAAAAAATGTACCAGCAGTTAAAGATTTTATTCCCAAACCTTATAGATCAGTCAACGAGTAATCCAAATAGACTATGGTTTGCTACTAATAAAGTCTCATCAGTTCGATTAAATCCTAATGCTAAGTTGTTGGGAAAAGATTTTTTTGAAAAGTTAAATCAAGTCGTTCCTTTAGAGAAAAAGGACATAGGGTTTGCTAAGAAAAAAGATATAAAATATTCAAATTGCGATTTATCAAAAGTAGATGATATTTATCGTTACGTATCATTTAAAAAAGAATCTGCACATGAATTAGCGAAATTTGTGATTGATAATGTCTCAATTATTGATTATGTAGAAATGGCTGGTGGTCAGTTACATGACTTTGGAAGCTATTGTTCGTGTGCCTGTCCATTTCATGGGGGAGATAATGAACATGGATTCATCATTTACAAACACAGTAATAGTGCCTTTTGTTTCACAAAGAATTGTTGTGCAG
>NZ_JAGAVR010000008.1:0-104684 GCF_017941855.1 Turicibacter sp.
GAAAACACGAATATGCCCTTGTGACAACGCACGCTGATGGAAGTGCCTATACCCCACAATATCACGTGCTTGATGCTGTTTATTTATATAATTATTTCTTAAATCAATTGTAATGGAGAATAAGATGAGTCGAAATATTTTCATTATTATGCTATTAATCTTTATCAACATTTTTTAAGTCAATAAAAATACCAAAATCCTGAATGAAAAAGATAAAAAATGGTAAAATATTGTTATGACTTAAGGAATAGGTGATAATATGGAATTAACGAAAAGAGTAGCCCATAAACCTTTTATACACGAGGTTCCACATGCTAAGGGTGTGGTTTTGTTTATTCATGGAATTTTGGAGGGGCCCTATCAATTTAGAGGGTTAGCTGATATCGCCAATCAAAATGGTTACTCAAGTTATGCTATTTTATTACCTGGACATGGTGATAGTGCTGAAAGATTTTCTCGTATTGAGAAACAAGTATGGCTAAATTATGTTGAACAGACGATTAGACGATTATCAAAAGATTATCAACAGATTATTATTGTTGGTCATTCGATGGGGTGTTTACTAGGCCTTTTAACTTCTTTACGTTATCCACAGATAAAAAAAGCTTTTTTAATTTCAACACCGTTAAAATTAAAATTAAGTTTTAGGGGATTAAGATGTAGTATAAAAGTAGCGCGCGGTAAAGTTGATGAAAAAGATATTTATACGACAGCTATTTATCGAGCTTGGAGTATTAAAAGAGCGAAACATCTTATTACCTATTTGAGATGGATTCCACGCTATTTAGATTTATTTTCGCTTGTTAGAGAAACAAATAAAAAATTAGGTGAGATTAAAATTCCATTAACTATTGTACATTGTAAAGATGATGAGTTTGTTAGTGATGAAAGTATAAATGTATTTAAACGTCATTTAACTTGTAAATATAATGTATTAGAGTTACCTAAATCAGGGCATTTTTACTTTACGGAAGATGAAAAAAGACAACTTAATAGCTATTTCGAAAAATTCATAACAAATAAAAAAGTGAGATCTTAAGATCTCACTTTTTTATTTTGTTGCATAGATACTAAATAAGCTATAAGGATGATTCATATCATCGACCATTTTATAACTAGAGTAAAATTTACGGCCACTAATATTTTGTAAAGAAGCAGCTTCTAAATACTCTTTCATTTCATTAATAGAGAAGCCGTGGTGACCTTTAAAGGTTTCACTGTGATTGTGGAAAGTTCCATCGTCTGGTAATAAGTCCACGATGATTAATTTTCCGTTTGGTTTTAAATGACTTGCTAGAAGATTCACAGTAGATTGAACATCCTCAATATGATGTAAAACCATTGAAGTGTAGATAACGTCAAATTTAGTATCAGTTTCTAAATCCTTTAATTCACCACAATAAGTCTTCATATTTTTAAGATCAGACTCATTAATTTTTTGTTCAACTTCCTTAATCATTCCTTCAGAATTATCGATTAGTAAGAATTGTGCTTTTTTATTTTTAAGATGAAAAGAAATGAGGCCTGTTCCGCAACCAAACTCCATCATTTCAAGAGGGCCACTTCCTAAATAACTCTCAATCTCAGCACTAATTGCTTCCGCGCGTTTAACTCTTAAGTCAGTATCCCAGTTTGGTGATAATGCATTGAAGTCCATATTCACAACCCCTTTCAGAGTGATTCATCATATTTGTTTTTTTAGCCTTAATGAATATTCTATCATATTTCTAACATTTTGACATGTCGATGAACGTAAAGATGACAGGGAATCATTTTCCATTATTCTACATCATCCGATGATGATTAGTCTTTTTAAGTACTAAATTTAACTTTTTAAGCAGATAACATTGCCACAATGAAGTTGAGCATTTATAATAGTAAAGTCTATAAAATCATGTTTAAAGAAGCTTCACAAGGGAGAAAGAAGTATGAACAAGCGTAAAAAGTTAAAACATAAGATTGTAGAGTATATAGGGGGATTGTGGTTTTTTCTAGCATTGATTTCAACTACTGTCTTAATTGTTTTAAACTGCACTTCTATTTATGGGTTTATTATTGATAAATATCGATTAACCTCGGTTACAGGACTTTCAAAAGATGCTCTAATGCTAAACTATAAAGAAATTGTTTCTTATTTACAGTGTTTTAGTTCAGAGTATTTGACACTTTCAGATTTTAAAATGAGTGAAAATGGAATGATTCATTTTGCGGATGTTAAAATCATTTTTCAATGGTTATATGTCATTGTTATCTTATTTATCATCGCATTAGCTATCTTTTTAGTGATTAAACATCACGACAAAGATAAAGCCGTATTATCTATGTTTAATAAAGGTGTTAATTTAACATTTATTGTATTTGGTTTGTTAATTGTTTCAATTATGGTGAACTTTTCAGCTACTTTTACGATGTTCCATAAAATCTTCTTTCGTAATGATTACTGGGTTTTTGATTATCGTACCGATCCAGTTATTTTAGCTCTACCAGAAGAACTATTCTTAATTTTAAGTGTTATGATTATTACACTTTTATTTGCTATTTGTATATTAATCAAAATTATTTACCGTAAAAGATTAAAAGCTGACTTGAGATAAAGGAATGAAGATGCTACATGGGTGGCATCTTTTTTATTTGGATTAGATAAGGAACAATTAAACTTCATTTTAGGACTGGGTGATAATCAGTTTGCTAAGGAATTTATATATACTTGAAAGCGAAAAAGCAATGAAATAATAGATTAAATTTAATTTTCACTTAATATTGCTATTAAATGGAGAATTATAACATAGACTAATGGTAGATAATGCATGCTGCGAGGTGGCAAAATGAATTTTATGGATCAAAGTCTTTATGATTTGAAGGTTGGCCTAGTTTTAGCTGGTGGAGGAACAAAAGGAGCTTATCAAGCAGGTGTGATGCAAGCTTTATGGGACTTAGATTTAATTAATAATATTACAGCAGTCTCTGGTGTTTCAATTGGAACACTTAACTCCTTGATGCTTTGTATGAAGAAGCGGGACCTTATTGATATTAGTTGGAAGTCGTTAACTTATCAAAAGATTGTCACGAAAAGTGAAGGATTTAAGTTGGCTGATATAGGAGAAATCATCAAATTGATTGCTACGGGTCATAAGCCAGATGAAATAGCAGAAAACGTTGATTTAAGTGCTCTTGGACTCATTTCTCAAAAAGGAATTCGTGACTATATCGAGGAATTCGTAGATATGCCAACATTAAAAAGTACGAATATTGATATTTACAGTTGTGCCTATAATATTAATGATGGTCATCCAGAATACTTTAAGCTCAATGATTACAATGAAGAAGAAATAATTGATATTAGCATTGCTTCATGTGCTGTTCCCTTTATTTTTACTCCAGTGACGTTTAAAGGTAAACAATATGCGGATGGAGGAATTAATAACCCTCTATATTCGGGAGCTAGTGCGGATAATGTACCTATTGCTCCAATTATGAATCATGATTTAGATTTAATTATCGTCGTTCATTTAACGTATACAGATAAAGTAGATTTAAATCTTTATCCACAGGCAAATATTATAGAAATTTATCCTTCGTTTCCATTAGAAATTGTGAATGGAAGTGGAACTTTAAATTTTAATCAAACTTCGATTAAAGAAAGAATTGAAATCGGATATCGAGATGGTGTAGTTACATTAGCACCGATGCTCATTGCTTATTTAAAAGGAAAAAATATTGCTCCATATATTAAACACCACGTAAATTGGAATAATCAGTTTTTAAAGAAATATCGTAAATAAAACGCACATAAATACTTTAAAAACATAAGATACAAAGGAAATGAAACATAGTTTTATTAAGGAGGACATTCGTGATGAGTTGGCTTTTTAGCTTATTTGCGTTTATCTTTTTCTTTGTTAAATTAGCATGCTATTTTACAGTAGTCATGATTCAATATGGTATTCCAGTATTTATTATATATAAGTTATTCAAATGGATAACTAAGCCCTTTCGATATTCGGAATAAAAAATAGCACCTCAATACGGTGCTATTTTTTATTCTAGCAGTGCCAATTGATTTTGGCTGGATTGGGTTCATTTTCAATCGCAATAGAGCGTAAAGCTTCTTCTAACCTATGAAATTCTTCAGTCGCAATTTCATCATAAGTTTCTTTTGTTTCGAGTAATCCCACTCGATCATAGGCAATTGCTGCTGATCCATAAAATGCAAGTGCCAATGCATTAGTTGATTTATGAATAGTGGCACAGGCTTGAGCGACTGCTCTTGCTGCCGCTTGTGCTACTGGATTTTCCTTTGTCTCTCTTGCTGCTGTTTGAGCCTCAGAGATTAGCTTTTTAGCTGCAGGTAATTTTATTGTCCCCTCTAAATAATCTAATGCTCCATTAATCGCTTGAAGTAAGCGTTGATCTTTCGGAAAACTCTTTTGATAAATAGGGAGAATATGTTCCTTTGCATAGTTAACACACCAAGTGGCAATCGTCATTTTATTTTGTGTTTCAATTAAATGCATTAAAGAAATAATCTCTGGTGAATCTATACTTCCAAGCATTTTCCTTAGTTTAGCCATCGTAGCCCCCCTGTGATAATGATAAGTTCATTATATCACTTCATCTTATAATAAAGATTGAAATAGATATTTTTTAAATAAATCAGGGTTGATATCGATACAAATTGTGGCGTTGGGTGTTTTTGAAGATAAGTCTAAATAGACTTGGCCATAGTTATCCTCATTTTTTGTTTCAACAGTGGCATAAGCAGGAATGCATTTTGTCATCATTTCAGGCCAAATAGCTGCAATCATTGCAGTTGGATCTGCTAATTCAAATCCATCAAATCCAAGTTTTTGATTGTATTCATCAAGAGATTGTGTACAACGCATAGCAAATTTAGCAAGTGATGAATCGCTGTTTTTTAAGTAGTTAGTGTCTTGACGAGTTAAGAATCCTTTGTTCATGATGGCATCCCAACCAACAAAGAGTTTTGGAATTTCTAAATCTAAGACGATAGATAAGCTTTCTGCATCGACATAAACATTAAATTCTGCTGTTTCAGTAATATTCCCCGGTCCAAGTCCTGTTCCAGCCATTAAAGTGATTGATTTTAATTTGTTCATCGTTTCAGGCGCTTTTAAGCAAGCCATGGCAATATTGGTTAGAGGGCCTAGGGTGATGAGTTCGATTTCATATGGATTTTCTTCAATAAGTCGAAGTAGGCCATCCATTGCATGTTCAGGTTCAATTGATAAATTAGATCTTGGTAAGAACATATTTCCAAGTCCATCGCTTCCGTGAACGTCATCAGCCATTACTAAATCACGAAAAAGTGGTTTACTCATTCCGCCGAATACTGGTGGAATATAAGTGTCAGATACTTTGATTGCTGTTAAGGCATTTTGGAGTGATTGTTCAAGTCCGACATTCCCGGCTACTACAGTAATTCCCATAACTTTGATGCTAGGTTCACGTAATGCGGTAATGATTGCAATCACATCATCTGAAGCTGTATCGGTATCAATAATAAATTTTCTCATGTAGACTGTCTCTCCCTAAAAATTAAATTTAGATTAAGTTTAGCATAATTTCGACAGGATTCGGTAGAAAAAAGTTTAGGTTCTGACAAGTTATGAGGCCTTGATATGCTATATTACAGTTGAAGAGGGGGGATACAATCATGAAAAAACTATTATTAGTATTTTGTGTTTTATTAGGACTAACAGGGTGTGGACAAGTATTAGATGAAAGTTTTGATAAGGAAACATTAAAACAAGAGACTATAGCGATTGTTGAAAACTTGAATGATGAGAACTATGATGCGATTGTTACTACAGTAAACGATGATTTAAAAGATATTTTAAGTGCTTCAGTTATTCAAAAAGCGTGGGAGCCAGTCTACGAAAAATTAGGGGAGTCTCGAGATAAATCATCTTGTACAATTAAAGCTAATGGTGATTATGCAACAGTTGTACTAATTTCTAATTACGCAAATGGAAAGTTACAAGTAACCGCAACATATAACACAGATATGGAGTTAATTGGATTATATATAAAATAGAGAAAAAGGAGATAACAATTTGTTATCTCCTTTTAAAATTTATAAACAGATTGTCCATTTTCAATCTCAAATTTCTTTTGTAGCCCAGTTCCAATTTCAAAATGTAATTTAGCAATTCCAAGATCAATCTTTTCATATCCTGTGCTATTAAGAGTCGATGTTGTCACAACACCATTTGTGAAATGGAATTTAACTGGTTGCTTATTCAGTGCAGAAGGTGCTTTTTGTACCGCCTTCATCCCATTAATAAATTCATTCGGTACCTCTTCATTACTATGATACATTTCCTCAACTGTTTTTGTCTTACGGTGAGAAAGTTTACTAATCATTTTCTCCTTAAATGTTTTATCCACTGGTGTGTAACCAACAGTGATAATTGCTACAAGTTCCTCATTTTCTTTTAAATCAATAAGCTTCGCACATAGTTTTCGGTCATAAGTTCCACCAATCCAGCACGTTCCAAGTCCGAGAGCTGTTGCTTCAAGAGCAAGGATTTCACCAAAATATCCAACCTTCTCAAGCAAGTCTTTATCATCTTTTGATCCGACTAATGCAAAATAAGCTCCAACACCTTTTAACATTCCATATGATGAAGAGAATCCTTTAAATAATTTAGGTCCATTTAACTGCAGTTGAAGATTTAAGCCGCTCATTTCATTTAAGTTTTTAATACATCTTTGAAGCGAGTTTACTTTTTCCACCTCAATATCTTTGGTTATATAAGTTCTTCTTGAACATCTTTCATCAATGGCTTTTAAATATCGCTCTTGATTCATTATTATCTCTCCTTTTAAAAATGGTACACTTGTGGCACTTTATACGGTGTAGTATACTATGCCTATAAAGGTCGGTCAATAGACTTAGAATAAGTGGGACATAATCCATTATTTTGTGGCAGGAGATAAAAGCATGATTGAAAAAATTAATCCAAGCGTCATTCGCTCAAAGCAATTTATAACAGAAGCATTACTAGAATTAATGACAGAAGAAGATTTTAATAGTATTAAAATTACAGAAATTACGAGGCGAGCACAAGTTGATCGCAAAACCTTTTACCGTAATTTTGAATCTAAAGAAGACATTCTAATCCAATATGGGGACTTATTAGCACAAGAATTTATTAAAAAAATTAAAGCAACAAGTGAACTGAATTGTTATAAAGTAGGACTTATTTATTTTGAATTTTGGCTCCAACATTTAGAGTTTTTAAAATTACTTTTACGTCAAAATTTATTGGTTTTTTTCACATGTAAATTTAATAAACGAGTACCGGATATTTTTAAAGAAATCACAAGTATCACAAATTATCAGGAGATAGATGAAGAGTTTTATCAATATCAGATGCATTATATTGCGGGTGGAATATGGAATTTATTATTAAAGTGGATAGAAGATGGTGCAATCAAGCCACCTCATGAGATGGCTCTTATTTTTAAAAGTTTATTCGATTTTAAAGTATGCTGTGAAAGATGATAGTATCAATGAATCAAGTTTTTATAAGGCTATACAGTAGGGTGTACATTCATCCCATTGAACCAAAAGAAAAAATCGCCTGTTTTAGGCGATTTTTTCTTTATTTAACCCACTCAACAATACTTTCTAATGGTTGACGACTTTTTGGTTTAGCTTCATTTTTACGATATCCAAATGCAATCATTAACGTTAAATAGAAGTGATCTTTATCGAGTAATCCTCGACTAACTAATAAGTTTTCAACTGCCTGTTGATCATATCCACCGATTGGACATGAATCAATGTTCTCCATTGCTGCAACTGTCATCATATTTGCGGCTGCTAAATAAGTTTGTAAACATGAATAATTCAAAATAGCACGCTCGTCATTATTAAAACGAGTATCTTCAATAGATTTCATGATACCTTTAAATCCTTCAATTGTTTCATTTGGCATCTGTTTAACATCTCGTAATAAATAGTCGATGTACGCAGAGTTGTGTTTTAAATCACTAGCATTGCGACTAAGTAAAATAATAAGGTGTGAACAACTAGGAATTTGTACTTTTCCACCCCAAGAGAGTGGCGCTAACTCATTACGAAGGGCCTCATTCTCAATAACAAGAAATTTCCATGGTTCAATTCCCATTGAGCTTGGCGAAAGTTGGCCTGCTTTTAAGATCACATCAAAATCTGACTTTGAAATCTTTTTACTCGAATCAAATTCTTTACAGGCATGGCGAAAATTAAGAATATCTAAAATTTCTTGATGATTCATTTGAATTCCTCCTTGTATAATAATAGATTTAACCAAGTTAATAAGTTTCATTCTAATGTTGAATAAATGGCATTGTTTCAACGACTTCAATATTTAAATCAGCTAATTCTTTTAAGGCACGATTACGATATTCTTCTGTTTCGTAATACATATTATGATGTGCATCAATTCCAATGATAGCTTTACATCCGACTTCGGCTGCAATTGTCCAGAAATTAATATTTGGGAATCCATTTACATTAAAATCACGATTATAGATATATCCTGAGATATTATATTCTAATAAGATATCTAATTCTTTTGCTTTTTCACATATTTTACGGCAAACGTAATAGAAGTCTTCATTAAGATCCGTCCATGATCGCATAAATAAATCAGGATGGGCGAAGTATGAGAATAAGCCAGTTTCCATTCCTTTGATAGCTGTTTCCATATATTGATATAAGGCTTCTTTTGACGTTGTCTCTGTTCCAAAATAATAACCACGAGATTCATTTTCAGAAAAGTGATTTCCAAAAATAACGTAATCTAGCTTATATTCATGAATTAAGTTTTTAAGCCATGGCAAGTATTCCTCAAAATACTCACACTCTAAACCAATTTTGACGCTAATTTGATTTTTATATTTTTCTTTTAGTGCTTGGACACTTGTCACATAATTTTCAAACTCAGAAACATCCATGCGAATTCTAGATGAATATCCATTTTCAAATGGCCAAGGACAGTGATCAGAAAATCCAATTTCATCGAAGCCACCTTTGATAGCACTTAAAATATATTCTTCATCGCTTCCTTTTGCGTGATGACATCTCGTTGTGTGTGAATGATAATTTGCCTTCAACTTATTTCATCCTCCTCGGTACAAAACCAATTAATTCAAATTCATTATAACACAGTTGAAAAGAACTAAAAACTCCACGAGAATTCTCGTGGAGTTTTTAGATTTAGGAAGTAGAAAGAAGGCTTAAAATCATAAATGATCTGCAAAACGTGTAACCACTATTAGCTTATCCATAATTTAAAAAATTATTTATATATTTTTAAATTAATTATTTTTATTATTATGTAGACAGTTATCAATCGCGATTAACATGGCAATAAAGAAGGCATCATCCTGGCCAGTAGCCACTTGTAGTTCATAGTGATCACTTAGTTTGAACCATTTTTTTTCAATGTGTCCAACTTCTTGACCATCCTTTGTAATGCTAAAGTTGTGATCAAAGACATCTCCACGTAATTGAAAATTTCCATATTCACTTTCAACATCAAGCTTGGGTTTAAATAGACTAGGTCGACGTTTAATTGTTGCGCATAAGATGTCTCCTTTATAAATATCATAGGCTCCCCATACAGTCATAAGTTTTTGCTTAACGGTGAATAATTCATTTTGGTTTAAATCGCGAATGGTTAATTGATCGGCGATAGCTATAAATTTTCCGGTTACTTCAAAAGCTGCTTGTTCATGTTTATCATAAACATAATAGTGATCTCGTAGTGAAAATATTTTTTGTTTAATATAATAGGTTCCCATTAAAAATCCCCTTTGAAAAAATTGGTATATATAGGTTGATTTTATTTTATAATGCCATTATAATAAGTGTAACAATATTTTATAACGAAGAGAGGATGGAGTAAACATGAATTCAAATTTAACAACACGATTTTACTATAGCTATTATTGTTAGGTTTGTATTTATGATTTCTTCATTTCATCATAGATACAAACCTTTAGGCGTTTGTCTCTATGATGGCTATAACTTCTTATAAAGTAGATGCCACATAGAAAATAACTATGTGGCCCTTTTTATGAAAAATGGACAAGGTAACCACATAGTCACTAGATACTATGTGGTTTTTTATTTACACGAAAAAGGAGAGGAAAGTATGAAACAAAAAGTTGATATTATCGTTGTAGGATTTGCCTTGTTTTCAATATTCTTTGGAGCAAGTAATTTGATTTTCCCACCATTTATCGGGGTGACATCAGGAAGTGAGTGGCTAACAAGTTTCCTTGGATTTATTTTAGGAGATGTTGGAATCATCTTACTTTCAATTTACGCTGTTGCAAAGGCTGGAAGTTACCAAGCCATTATGGGGCGTGCTGGCAAAGTATTTGGAGTTAGCTTAGAAGTTATCACCATGCTTTGTCTAGGACCCATTATCGCGATTCCAAGAACGGCCGCGACAACATTTGAATTAAGCATTCAACCCTTTACATCTGGAATTAATTCGGCTGTCTTCTCAGTTATTTTCTTTGCCGTAACTTTACTATTAACGATTCGTCCAAGTAAAGTAATGGACATTATTGGAAAGTTCTTAACACCAGTTTTATTACTAGCCCTAGTATTCTTAATTGGGAAAGGATTCATCTCTCCTCTAGGTAGTTTAAATCATACGATTACTTCAGACGATTTATTTGCGACGGGGTTAACACAAGGATACCAAACAATGGATGCTTTAGCGATAGGGGGAATCACAGCTTTTATGATGACTTCTTTCTTAAGTAAAGGATACACTGATAAACAAGAACAAATCAAATTGACTATTAAATCAGCAATTTTAGCTTCTTGTGGATTAGTCTTAGTGTACGGGGGATTAACTTACTTAGGAGCTACTGTTTCAACACAATTTGATGGATCAGTTTCACAAACTGCCTTATTAATTGCCATTACAAAACAATTAATGGGACAACCAGGATTAATTATTTTAGGTATTATTGTTGCCTTTGCATGTTTAACAACAGCCATTGGATTAACATCAGTGACAAGTAAATACTTTGAAGATGTAACAAACAAAAAATTAAAATACGAATATGTTGCAATTTTCATCTGTGTATTTAGTGCAATTGCATCAAATGTAGGAGTAGACACAATTATTTCACTTTCAGTACCAGTTTTAACGATTATTTACCCGGTATCAGTTGCGTTAATTATCTTAAGTTTATTCAAAAACTTCTTCACAAGTAAATTACCGTATATCCTTGCAGGATATACGACACTTGTTCTAAGTATCTTAACAGCTTTACAGTTGCCGATCATGAATCAGTTGCCTCTTGCTAAGTTGGGATTTAACTGGCTATTACCAGCATTAATAGTTGCACTTGTTGGTCAAATGATAGGAGCAAAACAAGAAATAAAAATTGAATCTTTTGTTAAAGAATTAGATTAGCCTATAAGGCCCAACACATTTAAGTGTTGGGCTTTTTCTTTTTTAATTACTATTTTTCTTAACGTTAATTTTACATTGAATTTGTTAGGATAAGTGTGTACCTAGGATACTAAATATTTTATATGGATGAAAAAAAGATAGAATCATCTATGGGAGAGTTAGAAAATAAGGAGCGTGATACAAAGATGGGGAAAAAATATAAAGCTTTATCTAAAAAAACAATAGCCATTGTTGTGGGAGTCATGATATTAGCTCCAACAGGAGTAATCACATATACAAAGTTTAAGGATAGTAACGAGACTAATAGTGAATTGGTATCTAGGGAACGAGAGTATGAAGTAAAAAGAGGAGATATTATAGCGGGCTCGAATGGATCAGGTTCATTAAAGCTTCAAGCTGTTAATCAAAATTTCGAAGAACCCGTCGAGATAGGGGAGTTATTTGTTAAAGAGGGAGAACGTGTTAGTATTGGAGATAAAATTGCAACGATTTCTGAAAAATTTATTAATGATAAATTAGAAGAGTTAAACTCTCAGCTTGAGCAGGCAACTGCAACTTTAGTATCTACAAAGAATAATAAACAGGTGACTGTTCTGAATCAAAATAAAGCGTGGGAAGATAAAGTACAAGGATCAAAGAATCAATATGAAAGCCAAAGAAATTCCTTAGTAAATAATATTAATCAATTAACGGATAAATTAAATGACGTTAATAAAAAATTAGAGGATGTAAGACGTCAAATAGAAGAGATGCAAAACTTAGCTACAGCTCGCAACGTAGACGAAAATCATGTGTTACAAGAGAATAGCACGGTAGAAGATACCAACCTATTACAAGAAAGCAATGAAACGAAAGAGAGTGATGCAGAAGAAATTGAAGCTAAACTACAAGAATTAAAGCTAACTGAAAGTACATTATTATCAGAAAAATCGTTACTCGAAACAGAGATTAAAAATACAAATCAAAGTTTAAATAGTTTAGATGTTGAACGTACTAAGGAAAAAGAAAGTGAAGTAAAGGAAGAATCAGCTAATAGGGAAATAAATGCATTGACTAATAGCGAGTTAGATCATTCAATTAATAATGCTCAAAAAGAAGTTGATAAAATTAATGAACAAATCGCTAAGGTTAATAAATTAAAAGAGAATTCTACTTTATATGCACAAATAGATGGGACGATTCTTAATTTGAATTATACAGTGGGCTCAACTACTTCATCAGAAATCCCTATTGTAACAATTGGGGAAAATGCCAAGGTTTTTGCAGAAATAACAGTTACTCAAGAAGAAATTACAAAGATTGAAGAAGGACAACGTGTTAATTTAATCGTTTCCGCTTATCAGGATCAAATGTTAGAAGGGACCGTAAGTTTCATTAATTTAAAGCCGAATGGACAAGGAAGTTCAGTTAACTATTCTGTTATGGTTGAGATAAGTGGGAATGATTTGAAATTACTTGAAGGGATGACTGTTAGTGCCCAATTTATTGTCAAGGATGTTAAAGATGTTTTAACTCTTTCTAATAAGGCGATTACATTAAAAGATGGAAAACAATTTGTGCAAGTTAAACAAGACGATGGGACTCTAAAAGAAGTAGAAATTACAACTGGTTTCTCAGATGGAAAAATTTCTGAAATAGTAAGTGGTCTTTCAGAAGGCGACACTGTTGTGGTTGGAGGATAGGAGTATGAGATTTTTTGAAATGATAAGACTGGTTTTAAAAAATCTTTTAGAGAATAAATCGAAGGTGATTTTAACTTCTTTAGGAATTATAGCAGGGACAGCCACAATTGTAGCTGTTATTGCGATCGGAAAGGGAGGGGAAGAGGCAGTCAAGGATCAATTTAGTGGATTGAGCGCAGAAACAATTTATGTTAATGTCGATTATTCTAAGGGAAACAAGGTATTTGAAGGGAGTTATCCACATTTAACAACTGAACAAATGGAGTTTATTATGAATGAAAGTACTACATTAAGTGGTATTTACCTAAGAGGGGGGGCATATAAGCAAGCTGTATTAAATGGAATAAAAGGAAATGTTTCAATTACAGGGGTCACAGAAGAGTATAGCACGGTTTCTAAGTTAAATATTATACAGGGATATAATATAGATCGAATTGATATAGAGGAGGGGAATCATGTTGTTGTAATTGGGGATGGAATAGCAACTAAATACTTTTCACAAGCTGAAGAGGCGGTCGGAAAAACAATTACGATAGAAGGGAAAAATTACAAAATAATAGGAGTGTTAGAAAGAAGTGCGGATGGAATGCAAGGGTTAAGTCCTGATGATACTATTTTTATGCCATATTCTATAGCGCAAGAAAACATTTTTGATAAGAGTACCACACCTCAAATTGTAGCCTTAGCAAATAATATTAAATCCGTTAAAAAGGCAATGGCTGAGATAGAAGATTCGTTGAACTATCTTTTAGAAGATGACAATGTTTACAAAGCTGAAGATGCTGGAAGTCGTATAGAAGCTGCTAGTGAATCTGCACGTACCATGAATGTTTTATTAATCTCTGTTGCTAGTATTGTATTTGTCGTAGGTGGAATTGGGATAATGAATGTTTTATCTTTAACTGTAAAAGAGCGTACAAAAGAAATAGGAATTCTAAAAGCACTTGGAGCACAAGAAAGAACAATTATGTCTTTATTTCTTTTTGAGGCTATTATTATTAGTAGTTTTGGTGGAATAACTGGGATACTTGTTAGTTACTGTGTGATTCCACTCGTTAGGCAGGTAGGAGTAGCAGTGTCGCCTTCAGTTGAAGGCCAAATAATGGCATTAGGATTTGCTATATTTACAGGAACTATATTCGGGTTTTCCCCAGCTTATAAAGCATCTCAACTCAAACCTGTAGAGGCGTTGAGTTATGAATAAAAATACTAATAAAGGAAAGGATGAATTTTATTATGAAGAAAACATTAGAATTAACAGTTTTAGCATTAACAATGGTATCATTAGTAGGATGTGGTGCCGAAGGTGATAAAGGTAATTGGGCTGAAAATAAGGAGGAGCAACCTCAGATTGAGGAACAAGAACAACAACTACAGGTAACTTCCTATTTGGGAAAAGTTGAAAAAATGGTTGGAAATGAAATTAGCCTAAAATTGAGTAATGATAACTATACACCATTAGAAGATGAGAGTGAGGATGAAGAAGCATTAGAATTTACTTTAGATGAAAGCCAATTTTCTCAGTTAGAAAATGGTGAAACTTTTACACTACCAAATGGTGTAGTAATAAAAGGCAATTCAACTGAATTTTCATCAAGTGAATCATCTGATGAAAATCCTGGAGTTTCTGAGGAGTCAATGATTTCACAAGGAGGATTGAATTTTGACCAATTTAGCCAATTGACATTTAATGGAGAAACAAAAGATTTAGTTATTCCAGCGGGAGCTAAAATTTTCAATGGTTTAACTGGAGAAGAAGCATTATTTTCCGATATTAAAAAGGGTTCTATCTTATCTGTGACAATGAATAGTGAAAATAACACGGTCATTAGTATAGATATTCTGGGGTAGTTATGAATCATATTATTACGTTAAAAAATATTAATAAATATTACCATAGTGGTGAAAATTCATTGCATGTACTTAAAGATATTAACCTGAATGTAGAACATGGAGAGTATATAGCTATTTTGGGGTCATCAGGATCGGGAAAGACAACGTTAATGAATATTTTAGGGTGTATGGATATTCCAGATGATGGAGAGTATTATATTAATGGAATTAATACAATGGATTGTAATAAAGTAGATTTAGCAAACTTACGTAATGAACACATTGGATTTATCTTTCAAAAATATCATTTAATACCACAGTACACTGTTCTTGATAATGTGATAATGCCTTTACTAATTAAAGGATTACCAAGAAATGAAGCTGTTAAAATAGCAGAGGAAAAAATAAAAATGGTTGGATTGTGGGAAAGAATTTCTCATAAACCAAATGAATTATCTGGAGGACAGCAACAACGTGTAGCCATTGCGAGAGCTTTAGTTACGAATCCAACTATTTTATTAGCTGACGAACCGACAGGGGCATTAGATTCAGCTACCGGAAAGGATATTCTTCAATTATTTAATGAACTAAATGAACGAGGAAATACTATTATTGTGATTACACATGATCATAAGGTGGCAAAAGAAAGTAAGAAAGTTGTAACAATACAGGATGGAATGATAATATTTGAAAATCAGACAGCCTATTAAATAAAATCCATTAAACAACTTCACTAATATAAAGGTGAGGTTGTTTAATCGTTATTTAGGAGTTTTTTATGAGATTATTAATTATAGAAGATGAAAAAGATATATTATTAGCTTTACAAAAGGGGCTACAGAAGGAAGGATATGCTGTTGATGTTACGGGGGATGGAGAGGAAGCATTAGAGCTTTTAAATTTTAATACCTATAATTTAGTGGTTCTTGATATAAATCTCCCGAGTATAGACGGTTTTTCTATCCTAGAAATATTAAGAGAAAAAGATATGACAACACGAGTAATTATTGTATCTGCGAATAGGGAAATTGAAGATAAAATCAGAGGTTTAGATTTAGGCGCAAATGATTATTTAGTAAAACCTTTCGATTTTTCAGAATTAAAAGCACGAATTAGAGCTTTATTAAGACGAGAGTTTACTAGTGTGCCTACCATCATAAAAGAAGGTGAACTATGTCTTGATTTAGCCACTCATAAGGTCACCTTTAATGACCAAATATTGAATTTAACACTGAAAGAATACTCAATTTTAAAGTACCTCATACAAAATAAAGGACGAATTGTTAGTTCAGAGGAATTAATTCAACACGTTTGGGATGAAAATGCGGATCCATTTACGACAGTAATTAGGGTTCATATTTATTCCTTAAGAAAAAAACTGATCACGATTAGTGGTAAAGACAATATAATTCAAACGATAAAAGGTGTTGGATATTTATTTGGAGGAAGCTAGATTTGAAGAAATTTAAATTGACTTTAAAATGGAGATTTACCTTATTGACTTTAGTAATCATGATTTTAACAAGTGCAATTCTTGTTGTTTCAATTAATTATGATATAAAAAAAACAATGCCAGGGTTAACAGACTTGATAATAGATATCTATTCATTTGAAAATAATGAAACATACGGTATCATTATTCCGAATTATATGACGGATAATAATGTCGTTATTATAGATAATGCCATAGGTGAGACAGTATCGAATATTTATACTACTTCAATTATTACGTTTTGCTTTATTACTATATTAGGTTGCCTTACTACTTATTTTGTAGTTAATAAAGCATTAAAACCTGTTATTGATTTAAACCATAATATAAAGGAAATAAATGAAGATAATTTAACTTGCACTTTAAATGTACAAGGGCCACATGATGAAATTCAAGAATTGGCCATTTCATTTAATAAGATGCTTGCTAAATTAGAGAATGCATTTGCTTCGCAAAAAAGATTTAATTCTAGTGTAGCGCATGAACTGAAAACTCCATTAGCAGTTATTAAAACCAATATTGACGTATTAAAAAGTAATGAAGAAACTAATATTGAAGAATATAAAACTACTATAGAGGTTATAGAAAAGTCAGTTTTAAAGATGAATGGAATTATTGAAACATTACTAGATATCATTAGACAAGAAAATGAACCCTTAAATGACCGGGTTAATGTTTCAGTTATTCTTGAAGATGTGGTTGAAGACTTAAATGTCATTGCATCAAAGAGTGGAATCAGTATAGAAGTTAACATAGAAGAGATAGAAGACGAAATGGTAGGAAATGAAATTTTACTATATCGAGCACTGTACAATATCATTGAAAATGCTATAAAGTACAATAAGCCTTTAGGAACAGTCACAATTTCTTGCATGAAAGAACAAGAAAATATCTATATAAAAATCTCTGATACTGGAGAGGGGATAGCGGTAGAGGAGTATGAAAATATATTTAAACCATTTTACCGTTGTCAAGGAACTAATCTTTCTTCCAATAGTGGAATAGGCTTAGGGTTATCTTTAACCCAATCGGCTATAAAAATGCATGGAGGAGAAATTACTGTAAACAGTATTATTAACCAAGGAACTGAATTTTTAATAATATTGCCTATCGTGGTATAGAATTAAAATTAAATGAGTCTAAAAGTAAAAAATGTGATTATTTTGATTAGAAGTAATCACATTTTTTACTATATATATATTGATAATAATTATCATTAAATATCATATTATCAATTAATTTGAAGAAAAGTAGTAATTATTATTGATTTTCATTTAAAAATGATATAAACTAGTAATAGTTACTAGTTTATAAGAAAAAAGTTGAAAATAAGAGTTATAAGGAGAGATCTATAATGAGTAATTTAAAAGGAACTAAAACTGAAGAAAACTTAATGCATGCATTTGCAGGAGAATCAATGGCGCGTAATAAATATACTTACTATGCTGCTAAAGCAAAAGAAGAAGGATATGAGCAAATCTCTAACATTTTCTTAGAAACAGCCCATAATGAAATGCAACATGCAAAATTATGGTTCAAGTTATTGCACGAGGGTGAAGTAGCGGATACAATGACAAATTTAAAAGATGCTGCAGCGGGAGAAAATGGTGAGTGGACAGATATGTATGCAACATTTGCAGCACAAGCCCGCGCTGAAGGGTTCAATCGCATTGCTGTATTATTTGAAATGGTTGGAAAAATCGAAAAAGAACATGAAGCACGTTACTTACAATTATTAAAGAATTTAGAAGAAGGTCAAGTATTTGAGCGTGATGGAGAAGTAGCTTGGATTTGCCAAGAATGTGGACACATTCACTTTGGTAAAAAAGCACCTAAAAAATGCCCAGTTTGCTCATATGATCAAGCACACTTCGAAATCCGTTCTGAAAATTACTAATATAAATAAAAAAACTGATAGAATCTCTACGGATTCTATCAGTTTTTTTGTTTACACTAATTCTAATGTTTTCATGAAATCTTTAAGTTGTGATTCACGACTTGCACCTGCTAGTGCACACATCGGTTGATCTTGTGTTAATAAAAATCCCATGATAACCTGAGTCAGACTAATGTTTCGTTCTTCGGCTAATTGGTTAATAAGTTTAGCTAGCTCTAAGTTTTTCTCAGTATAATAAGGGCTGTCTTTAACGGCACCCTCGCCAAGCGTTGCTAATTTTGTAAAGAATCCGCTACATAAACTAAAATAAGGCATCGCTAATACATCTGATGTTCGATGGAACTCTAACATTTCTTCGTCCATTGTAACCATTGTTTCATCTGCATAAGGTTTCATATGAATTGAGCCAATGTTATAAAGGGCTTGGTTGGCTACAAATCCGCGATATCCTTTAGACTTTGCATAGTCCATGGCTTCTTTCATACGGGCAGTTGACCAGTTCGAGCAACCATAGTATTTGATTTTTCCATCACGGACGAAGTCTTGCATCGTTTCAATGAGTTCTGATACGGGACGATTTACATCATCACGATGATAGAAGTAAAGGTCGATACAGTCGATTTCAAGTGCGTCTAAACTTTTATTTAAATCGTAAGTCATATCTTCTTTAGATAGACGTGATGTTTGCATGTTTTCAAGAGGGGGATGTCCACCTTTTGTGACAATTACTAAATCATCATGACCACCACGATATTTAATCCATTCGCCGATTACTCGTTCTGAACGTCCGATTTCGCCATCAATCCAGTCGTTATAAATACGAGCTGTATCGATGACATTTCCACCCAATTCAACATATAAATCTAACATTTTGAATGCTTCTTCGCTATCCCAGGCAACACCTGCATTTGCTGTTCCAAAACCAATCGGGCAAAGTGATAAAGTCGTATCTTTAATTTGAATTCTTTGGTTCATAGATATGCTCCTTTTCCATTTTATAAATAAAAGTATGTCATGTTTTAGAGAATTAGTAAATAGAATAAACATTCGAATGTATACCTAAAATAACAGTGTAACAGTCTAGTTAAAACCAAGTAGTTCTTGGTGAAATGGGGATGGGTTCTCAGTACTACGTAGACGAATTTTCATAGTTATCATCGATTGGTAGCTCTACAGAATTTTAAGGTAAAATGCTTTTAAATAAAACTGAGGATGAGGTTAAACAAGATGTTGAATTTCATTTGAAGATGAATTAAAGTTTGTATTCGTTAGAGTAGCTGTTTGATATGGCAAGATGTATTTATACGTTTAGAACGGGAAACATTATAGCGAAGATGTCTGTTTTAGAGTGGGCGCTTGAGCTTTTGGGTGATGACGTGCAACCATTCATTTTCGAATCAATTAGAAGTTGAATGACTGAGGAGGTGACTGTAATGGATGATAAAATTTACTATCTCATTGGCTTATTTGATGAAGTAACTAATGAACAAATTCAAAATATTCATCGAGAGTTATCAAATCATGAAGTTCCATCTTCTTCAATGTGTCCACACTTAACGTTTGGTTCTTGGACGAATGTGGATCTAAATTTGTTATGCCATTGGCTTGAAGAAGTATGTGAAAATCAAGAAGAGATTCAGATTAATTTTAATCATCTTGGTTTATTTTCATTAAAAGTTTCTTTTTTAGCACCCTATGTTTCTAAACAGTTAATAGAGTTTCATGATAAAATTCATGAACGCTTTGAAGAGTATTGTGGACAGATGGGATATAATTATACTGCTAAATCTAATAATTGGGTTCCTCATGCAACCCTTGTTTTGGATGAAGAAGAGGCTGTATTAAGGTCATTACCGGTTATTGCAGAAGCTTTTGTGCCGTTTAGTGGGAAAATTACATCGTTATTATTATGTGAGTTTGGAACATTCGAGGAAATAAAGAAATTTAAATTAAAACAAAGCATGGAGGTTTAGGCCTCCATGCTTTGTTTTTATAGGGCATTTTCTTTGTTAGTTGATGCATCAAAATAATATTTTAATAATTGTTCAATTTCACTTTGAGTTAGCTCTTCATTGTTTGCTGGGGTTGAAGATTGATTTTGAGATGTATTTTTAGGTGAAGTTTCTATACGAATCATAGGGCTATAAGATTGCTTAGTGGAGACTGTACTTAGATAGGCGTAGTTAAATAGTTGTGAGACTGAGAAAGTTAAGAGACATGAAATGATAGCCACTGCTAAAAAACTAAATATTAGTGAACGATTATTGCTTCGACAGTTGTTTAGTATGTTTTTTATCTCTGTTTTTAAAGTGGATTGAATGGTTACTTGATTTATCATCTCATGAGTTGTTTCATCTGCTCCCTCATGTGTCATAGCTAGTGATTCATTTGAAATATCTTCCTTATAATCTTTCATAAAAATACCTCCAATAGTTTAGATGTTAACCTAAAAATAACATAAGAACCTTAAAATTAAATTAAATAATCACAGGCATACTTGAATATAATTTCATGAGATGAAGGAGGATTGAAAATGAGGGATATAAAACAACTTATTAATCAAATGACTCTCCAAGAGAAAGCAGGAATGTGTTCAGGACTTGATTTTTGGCGTTTAAAATCAGTTGAACGATTAGGAATTCCCAAGGTGATGGTTAGTGATGGCCCACATGGGTTACGTAAACAAAAAGATGGCGCAAGTGATGTAAATGACAGTATTAAGGCAGTTTGTTTTCCAGCCGGGTGTGCAACAGCCTGTTCATTTGACCGCGATTTACTCTATAATCTTGGTATTTTACTTGGTGAGGAATGCCAAGCAGAAAATGTTTCAATCTTGTTAGGTCCAGCGGTGAATATTAAACGTTCTCCCTTATGTGGACGAAATTTTGAATATTTCTCAGAAGACCCGTATTTGTCATCAGAGATGGCTTGTAATTATATTCAAGGTGTTCAAAGTCAGGGTGTTGGAACAAGTTTGAAGCACTTTGCTGCTAATAACCAAGAGTCACGCCGTATGACAGCAAGCGCTCAAATAGATGAGAGAACGTGGAGGGAAATTTACTTAGCTAGTTTTGAGAATGCTGTTAAAGTAGGAAAACCATGGGCAGTGATGTGTTCTTATAATCGAATTAATGAAGTCTTTGCTTCTGAAAATAAAAAGCTATTAACAGATATTTTAAGACATGAGTGGGAATTTGACGGATATGTGATGAGTGATTGGGGAGCTGTTAATAATCGAGTAGAAGGATTAAAAGCAGGTCTTGATTTAGAAATGCCAGGAAGTCATGGAACAAATGATAAATTGATTATTGAAGCTATTAATAAAGGGATATTAGATGAAACGACTTTAGATGAGGCTGTTGAGCGAATTGTAACGAAGATTTTTGAATTTGTGGATAACCGACAGGATGCTATTTTTAATCGAGATGTGCATCATGAAGCAGCAAGAAAGATTGCAACGCAGAGTGCGGTGTTGTTAAAGAATGATGGGGTTTTACCACTAAATAAAGAGGCCAAGATTGCTTTTATTGGGGCGTTTGCTAAGAGTCCTCGTTTTCAAGGAGGGGGAAGCTCGCATATTAATACGTATAAAGTTAGTAGTGCACTCGAAGCGGTGTCAAATGTGACGTCGGTAAGTTATGCACAGGGATATGAGTTAGACGTCGATCAAATCAATGAAGAGTTAGTTCAAGAAGCGATTCAAGTTGCTAAATCTTCAGAAGTGGCTGTGATTTTTGCTGGATTACCCGATTTTTTTGAGTCAGAGGGTTATGACCGGACACATATGCAACTTCCAAATTGTCAAAATGAATTGATTAAAGAAGTAGTGAAGGTTCAACCAAATACGGTTGTCGTGTTACATAATGGATCACCAGTCGAGATGCCATGGATTCATGATGTTAAAGGGGTTCTTGAGATGTATTTAGCTGGTCAAGCGGTTGGATTGGCGACAATTGATTTGTTGTTTGGGCGCGTAAATCCAAGTGGAAAGTTAGCCGAAACATTCCCCTTAAAGCTTTCAGATAATCCATCATATTTAAATTATCAAGTTGTGGATGATTTAATTCATTATCGCGAGGGAATTTTTGTAGGATATCGATATTACGATAAAAAAGAAATGAATGTTTTATTCCCATTTGGATATGGATTAAGTTATACAACATTTGAATATCATGATTTAGTTTTAAGTCGAAAAGAAATGTTAGATACGGATGAACTTGTTGTTAGCTTGAAAATCACGAATACAGGAGCGGTAGCAGGAAAAGAAGTGGTTCAACTTTATGTGAGTGATTTAACTCATCTGACAATTCGTCCTATAAAAGAGTTAAAAGATTTTGTGAAAGTTGAGTTACAAGCGGGAGAGACAAAAGAAGTTCAGATGACACTCGATAAACGAGCTTTTGCTTGGTATAATGAAACTATTTCAGATTGGTATGTAGGCACTGGTGAGTATGAAATTTTAATTGGAAAATCTTCAAGAGAGATTGTTTTAAAAGATGTCATTAAAGTCCAAAGCACAGTGGAGTTACCATTTAAAGTCACAGCAAATACAACGTTTGGTGACTTAATGAAGCATGAAACATTAAGACCTATTATTGAATCCTTAGCTAAACAGATTGATATTTCTAATGTAGGGCAGGAGATAGACTTCAATCTTGAGCTAATTCAGGATACACCACTTCGTGAACTTCGCACTATTCAAAATATCGATAATGCAATGATTGAGTATTTAATTCAAACATTTAATCATTATTTATCTTAATTTTTTGAATAAAAATTATATAAAATACAGAAATTAGTCATGTAACATATTCTTAAAGGAGGCGGCTTATATGAAGCTAGCACCTGGAGAGTTACATAATTTAAAACAATTAACAATGAAGCGTTGTAGTCATTTAACTAACCAGGCTTTATATAAAGATAATGCTAAAGTTAATGCTACTAAATCTAGCTGATACTAGTACGTTTCATTTAGAAACAATGGCTTTTAGTTTTCTTTAATGTAGTAAAAAGGAGATATATCGCGATGATATATCTCCTTTTTTATATTCAATTAGGTTCCGTCTAAAATATTTAAATTAATTTTCATTATCAATTAGAGTATTTAATTGATAAAATATCAGTTTTTATATTCACAAATAAACTCAATTTGATTAATATATTAATATAACTCTTTGCACTGCATATAAATCTACAGTACAAACTGAACAGGCAGCGACTAAGTCGTGTGGCCGGGTTGCTTAGCAACAGCAGATTTAATTATTCATATTGATGATAATTAACATCTGTGGGACAGTAAAATGTTTCACGGATGTTTTTTTATGTCCTTGTGAGACATTTTGCTCGTAAAACCATAGTAGTGAGGGTTATGAGAACGAAACTATGGGAGGATTAAGTATGAAGAAAAAAACTGATAAACAAATTGCTATGCGAGTATCAGCCGTCTCAATCATTGGAAATATTGCACTTTCTGTTATTAAATTACTTGCTGGTATTGTAGCTAATTCAGGAGCTATGATTTCAGATGCGGTTCATTCAGCATCAGATGTTATTTCTACATTTGTTGTTATTATTGGATACAACTTCTCAAGTAAAGGTTCAGATAAAGATCATCCTTATGGTCATGAACGTTTAGAATGTATTGCAGCATTATTTTTAGCAGCCATTTTATTTGCAACCGGTGTTGGAATTGGAATAGAAGGAATAAACAAAATTCTTCAAGGAAATTATGGAAACTTAGCGATTCCGGGAGCTATTGCACTTGTTGCGGCAGTTATTTCAATCGCCTTTAAAGAATGGATGTTTTGGTATACAAGACACGCTGCTAAAAAAATTAATTCGAGCTCTTTAATGGCAGATGCATGGCATCACCGTTCAGATGCTTTATCATCGGTTGGAAGCTTTATTGGAATCTTTGGAGCCAGACTTGGATTTCCAATCCTTGATCCAATCGCCTCAGTTATTATTTGTTTATTTATTTTAAAAGCAGCTTTTGAAATCGGACGCGATGCTGTGGATAAATTGACGGATAAAGCCTGTGATGATGAAACCATTAATGAAATGATTAAGTTAATAAAAGCTCAATCAGGTGTTATTAATATAGATGAAATTAAAACACGATTATTTGGAAATAAAATTTATGTTGATGTTGAAATTAGTGTAGATGGAAATCTAACACTTAATGAAGCTCATGATATTGCACAAAATGTACATGATGCTATTGAATCTAAATTTGAACACGTCAAACATTGTATGGTGCATGTTAATCCAGATACAACAAATATGACGTGCCATAAAAAAATTTCTCAAAGTGCCATGTAAGGCACTTTTTTTTATTTTAAACAGAGTATAATGAACTTAATCAAGGGGGGATTAGATGATTAAATTGAAGCATCTTTATATTAGAGAAGCAACGGTTACTGATGTGGAAACACTTGTGGTATGGTGGGCGACTGGTGAACTGATGCAACATGTTGGCTTTCCCAATGGGATTAGAACAAATATTGAAAAGTTAAGAACAGAACTTGAAATTCAAAAAGAGGATATTCAACCAACAAGTAAAAGATTTATGATTGTGAAAAATGATGGTTTTTCAATTGGAGAACTATCCTTTCATAATTTAGATCTTACGAATAAAAGTTGCGAAATCGGAATTAAGATATGTGAGCTTAGCGAACAAGGAAAAGGATATGGAGAAGAAGCGCTTCGAGGTTTTATTAATTATCTTTTTAGGACGTATGAGCTTCATCGTATTGAGCTTGATACGTTACTTGAAAATAAACGAGCACAACATCTTTATCAAAAAGTTGGTTTTAAGGTAGTAGGAGTTAAACGTGATGTTTGGCTTGATCCAGAAGGGAATTATCGAAGTGCTATGGTGATGGATTTATTAAGAAATGACTTCTATTAAGAAGTCATTTTTTTATCTAAGAAAATTAATTTCGTTATAATTATATTGACGAAATTATACTATCATATTATGATAAAGTTAAGTTAAGGGAGGAATGAAAGTGGATATTAAACAAAAATGTGCTAAAGAAGCATTGAAGCTAATTCCTAAGTCAGGGGTTATCGGACTTGGTGGTGGAAGTACGATTAGTTATTTAATTGATGAAATTAAGGAAAATAAATTGAACGTTCAAATTGTAACGCCTTCTGTAAAAACTAAAATGCTCTGTCTTGAAAAGGAATTAACCGTCCTTGATCCTATGGCAATTCATCAAATTGATATTGCTTTTGATGGGTGTGATGAAGTAGATGCTAATTTTAATGCTTTAAAGAGTGGCGGTGGCATTCATACACGTGAAAAATTAATCGCATCGATGTCAAAAGACTACGTACTGTTAATTGATGAAACGAAGTTTAGTGAGGTTTTAACGTTTAAGCATCCAGTAGTTCTTGAAGTACTTGAATCAGCGA
The DNA here is from genome assembly GCF_017941855.1 of Turicibacter sp. Taxonomy (NCBI): domain Bacteria; kingdom Bacillati; phylum Bacillota; class Erysipelotrichia; order Erysipelotrichales; family Turicibacteraceae; genus Turicibacter; species Turicibacter sp. The sequence continues at coordinate 25,777 of NZ_JAGAVR010000008.1, forward strand.
TTTCTTATGTTCAATACGAGGTTTTAAAACTTGGAGGCGTTCCAGTGATGCGTCATTCAAGTGCAAAAGATGGATTTACGATTACGGAGAATGGTCATTATCTAATGGATGTGACGTTTTCTCAAGTATCAGATATTAAAGAGTTAAATGTAAAGTTAAATGAAATCTGTGGTGTGATTGGGACATCATTATTTACAAAAGAAGTGACTAAGGTTTTAATTGTGGATCAATTAATGGCAAAGGAGTGTTAAAATGAAAAAATTAAATTGGGCAATTTTAGGACCAGGATTAATTGCAACTGAGTTTGCACAAGCCTTACTAAATGTACATGGAGAAATTTATGCCGTTGGATCAAGGACGTTAGAAAAAGCAGAAGCGTTTGCTAAAAAATATCAGGTACAAAAAGCTTATGGAAGTTATGACGAACTATTAGCAGATTCAAATGTGGATGTTGTCTATATTTCAACCCCTCATTGTAATCACTATGAATATATTATGAAAAGTCTTCACCAAAATAAGCATGTGCTATGTGAGAAGGCCATTACGGTGAGTAGCTCAGAGTTAAAAGAAATTACTGAGTTGGCAGCCACTAAAAATTTAGTTGTTTCAGAAGCGATGACGATTTACCATATGCCTCTTTATGAAAAACTGAAACAAGTTGTACAGACCGGAAAATTAGGAACTTTAAAAATGGTCAATGTATCTTTTGGGAGTTGTAAGGAGTATGATGTGACGAATCGTTTCTTTAGCCCAGATCTTGCAGGGGGGGCATTACTTGATATTGGAACGTATGCTTTATCATTTGCTCGTTTCTTCTTATCAGCACAACCTCATGAAGTGTTAACGACAGTTAAAAAGTTTGAGACAGGTGTAGACGAGCAATCAGGAATCATTTTGAAAAATGATGCAGATGAGATGGCGGTCGTGACATTAACGATGCGTGCTAAGATGCCAAAGCGTGGTGTGGTAGCAGGAGATTTAGGATTTATAACAGTTGATAACTTCCCACGTGCAACACGTGCCATGATTACGTATCTTGATGGAACAACAGAGGTTGTTGAAGCGGGAGTCGAGGCAAAGGCGCTTGAATATGAAATCTTAGATATGGAAAACTATATTTTAAATAACGGTGGAGATGATGTTCTTCAGTTATCAGTAGATGTGATGGATATTATGACTGATGTCAGAAATCAATGGGGAATTAAATATCCATTTGAAAAATAAGGAGTTTTACTTCATGACTAAAAATGTGTTAGATAAAATTTTTGCGGTGTATGATGATTTATATGAAGCAGAGAAAAAAATAGCAACATATATTTTAAACAACCAGGAACAAGTCATTGAGATGACCGTTTCTTCTTTAGCATCTGCGAGTGGAGCTAGTGAAGCAACCATTATCCGTTTTTGTAAAAAGTGCGGATATAAAGGATTTCATGATTTAAAGATGAATATTGCAAAACAAATGATGAATTCAGGTTCAGTTAATTCAAATGATTTGAATGTAAGTAATTTAAAACAATCACTAAAAAATATTTTAGATAATAAAGTAGATGAGCTAACTCAAACGATTTCTTTGATGGATGAAAAAACGGTTGAATCGGTCCTTGATTTATTAGAAAAAGCAAGAGTTGTACAATTTGCCGCTGTTGGAAATACGATTCCTGTTGCACTTGATGCAGCTTACAAATTTAATCAAATTGGAATTAGTGCGGTTGCCACGCCAATTCATGAAACACAACTTGCACTTACTTATACGTTAACAGAGCAAGATATTATTATTGTCATTTCAAATTCAGGAGCTTCAAAAGATTTAGTGACTCTTATTGATGCAGCTAAAAAACACAATATTAAAGTCGTTGGAATTACGAATCATGATAATTCTCCAATTGCTGTTCTTTGTGATTATCACATTACCACGTTCTCAAGAGAGCGTCTATTCTTCAATGAATACTGTTTCTCTCGCATATCTGCGATGACTGTCATTGAAGTGTTATTTCTTTTATTAACATCTAAAAAACGAGATGCCTATCAAATCATGAATCAACATGAGCAAGCAATGGCAGATGATAAAATATAAACAGAATCATCTATGTTTTCTTTTTGGTGCAAATTAGTATTATAAATAGTAACAATATGATAAAATGGTAAAATTATATATTTTTATAAGAAAAAATTATTAATCATGGTAAAATTATCAATGGGTAACAGAATTGAAGAGAATAGGTGGGTTATTTTTGAATATTTTTACTATGATAAATGGATGGGGATCCGCAATCAAATGTAGTACCAGGATTCCAAATTTTAATTTTAAAAATATAATTTTTGAAAAAAACAGACCAGATTTAGAAGAAACTACATTAGTACAATCATCATTTGATAATTTATTAATGCAATTACCTGTAACAATTATTAAAACAAAACATATTGTTAGAGATAAACAATGCAAGCATCTATATCCTGATATGTTACAGGCGATGATTAAAAATAAGACGTCTGTAAAGATTAAAGATGTTGTTGTAGCCTTTGTCGCATGGGATAAAGACAATAGTCCGGTTAAAATAAAAGAAAGTATTGACTTTGGTGACGGGGCTTATATTAAAACAGTTAACTATACAGATATTAATTTAATTCCTGGTGGAATATTTAAAGGCCAAAGAGGATTAGAAATTGATGAAAGTTGTGAAATAAACACATTCAAATCCATTGTTTTATCGTACACCAATTATAAAGAAGAAACATGGATTAATCCACAATTTGAAAAATTCTGCAGTCTTTATGAAGGAAAACAATTGAATTAATTGATTTAAGAATATTAAATAAAAATGCGTCCTTTTAATAGAGACGCATTTTTTTATGAGGTATTTATCAAAGATATAAAAAACCATGAGTGCCTCACGGCAGTCATGGTTTAGAAATAGGAGTGTAGAGCTATAAAAAGGAGGAACTTTAGTATATGGGTTGGATCACCAACCACTACTTATAGTTTCTACTAAATCCGACAAATTATTCAATTAAATTAAATAACACTTTTCTTATTAACCACAAATAATCAGAAAAGTGTTATTTTTATTTATGCACTTAAAAGAGGAACCTGGCTAAGCTAGGTTGAGATTTCCCCAAACTTTGTTCGCACTATCCACAACTAGTTTTAATTTGTTCCACTGATCCTCATGTGTAATAAGATTTCCTTCTTCAGTTGAGGCAAATCCACACTGCGGACTTAAACATAACTTATTAATATCCACATATTGAGATGCTTCTTTGATTCTTTCAATAATTAAATCTTGATTTTCAAGTTCGGCATGTTTCGTTGTAATAAGTCCAAGAACAACAAATTGGTCTTGGATGAAACGCAAAGGAGCAAAATCACCGTTACGGTCTGTATCATATTCAAGGAAGAACGCATCTACTTTCGCATTGCCAAATAAGATTTTGGCAACAGGCTCATAACCACCTGATGAAAACCAAGAAGAACGGAAATTCCCATGACAAACATGAAGCCCAATTTTTAAATCATCAGGACGATCCCCAATAATATCATTAATCAGATTTACACAATCAAAGCATAACTCATCTACATCAATTCCTTGATCAATGTAACCTTGACGATACTCTTTTGACGCAAACACACCCCAGCTCGTATCATCTAACTGCAAATAACGACACCCTAAGTCATAAAATGCTGCAACCGCCTTGCGATACGTCTTCACAATATCTGCACGTAATGCTTCATTACTTTCATAAACTGGATTTTCATTATATCTTGAGTCAATAAGTGCTCCTACCATATAAAGCATACTTGGTGATGGAATCGTCATTTTGGCAACATGATCACCTGCTATTGATTTTAAAAACTTAAAATCTTCAAGCATAGGATGATTAGTAAAATCTAATTTACCAGATACATAAACTGTTTCAGCCTTTGTATCCACATCATGAAAATGATAACCTTCTTCTACCTCATACTTTGTTACGCCATCTAATCCTTCTAGGAAATCTAAGTGCCACCAAGCACGTCTAAATTCTCCATCAGTTACAAACTGTAACCCTGCGTCCTTTTGTTTTTGAACTAATTTTTTAATCTCATCATTCTCAATATCGCGTAACTCATCATCAGATAAAAATCCAGACTGATGTAATTTACGGGCTTCCTTAATACTATCTGGTCGTAAAAAGCTTCCTACAACCTCCGCTCTAAATGGTGCTACATGACGTGATTCTCCTTTAATACCCATTATATTTTCCCCCTTTATTTTTAGCTCAAAAAAACACTAGAGAATCGTCCTCTAGTGCTTAATAGCGCTAATTAACATTCTCTTATCTACTGGGATTTAGGACAAGAAATTCACGCTAAGGGGTGAGCAACAGAACCCTTAGCTATCTTCCTATGGTGGATAAAAATATTATTTCTGAATGTAGTCCCTTCACTGCTCTTGATAAGAATATTTAATTTTCTTTAAAGGTATTTTAATACATTTACCAATATTTGTAAATATCTATCTTGCAATTAAGGTATAATTATCGATTAAACCTTGATCACTGCGAACTGCAATTTTCCCTTCAAACTTAATCTTATTTGTATTTGTATCTAAAATAGATAGATATTGAGTTGAATGACTTTGTTTATAAGCTATATAAAGAATATATAATTTATTGTCATGAGCAATGGTCTGTTCAATCCAGAAGTAATCGTACTGATTAAGTTCTTCTGTAAAACTTGGTGTTATGACCTCAGTAGAACTGATTGAAGCATCATACGTATAAATTCCTGAATCTGAAATTAAATATAGCTTATTATTTTTAACAATTAATTGATTTGGATAGATATTTAGGTTCAAGTCTATCGTTTTTGGTTCTTCGGTTTCTAAATCTAAAGACAGGAGTTGTAATTGATCTGAATGACTTGGGTATCCTGTCATGTATAACATTTTTCCATCTGTTGTAGCAGTTCCTGAATAATCACTTGATAATTCGAATTTAAAAGTTGTACGTAATGTATCAGGGTTGAATGTATAAACAAGAATTCGAGAATTAGAATTCATTCTTCCGTAAGTTGTTAAAATGTAATAATAGGTTCCGTTATAGTCTGTAATATATTCACTGTCTCGTCCTTCTTGGGATGAGAATTCCTTTAACGCTACAGTAGTCGTTGTAATTTGATTTGTCTTTTTATTTTTAACAGCTAGACGACTGGTTGCCACATCAGCTGAGTAGGGGAATGAGGTATCAAACTGACTTGTGATAACATAGTCATCATTTTCAAACGTTTTAGCCCAAGGAGCATTTCTGTAAAGTTCTCTATTATCTAACTTTTCATCATCCATTGAATAGAAATAATCATATGTTGTGGGTGACATTTGAAAAGTGTCACTCTCAAGTAAAACTTTTGAGTAATTTGATTGATCCGTTTTAATAATTCCTTTAAGTGCAACTCCATCTAGTTCACTTAGATTCCCACTAATATTTTCTATTTTAAAATCTTGATTTAATTCAACCCGTTTCACATTTGTCATGAACGCCAGAGATCCTAACGAAATAAGACTAGCTGTAGTTAATCCGATCATATGATATAGTTTCATCATTTCACCTCTTTAAATTGACACTTTTTTATTTAGTAGCCAAGTGCTGATACCGTAACTTAAGACAGTCCCAATTAGAACAAATCCAAAGTTTACAAAGAAACGCTCATCTACAAATAAAAATAGTGATTTAGTATATAGGAAGACTGCAATATTGGCAATTCCATAGAATATCCCGAAGATAATTCCAAATATTCTTTTTGATCGGTCACTTAAGACAAAGACAGAAATAAGACCAAACATTAATATAACGAATAGTAATTTATAGATAAAATCAGTCATCGTTAGTGGAAGTACAAAATTGATGAATTGTGATTGAAGTAAGGCCCCTTGCACTAAATGTTTTCCGGTAAGTCCATCAGGTAGTAATGTGTTTAGGAGTAGTGAACCAATACCTAAATTTAAAAGTACGATGGCGTAATAAACAAAGACTGATAGGATAATCACGATTAATTTTGATAATAAAATAGACGTTCTTTGTCCCTTTAAAGATAACAACATGTAGATTCGTTTTGAAGAACCAATCCATTCTTTATACCATAGATAAAGGCCTAGGCAGATGATGATGATAGCGAAAAGAATGAAGATTCCAATAATTAATATTTGATTATCGAGTATTGATGCTAGTGTAACATGACCATTATTTTGGACGTAGTCATCAATAGAGCTATCTAATAGAGTAGGAATTAATTTTTTCTTTAAATCACTAATTTCTTTGAAAAAGAGGCTTCCTGTTAGAACGGTCATCAAGGTAAATAATGAGATGAGCCACGGAATAATTTTTTTGACTTCGATTTCAATTAAAGTTAAAAGTTTCATGTTACTATACCTCACTATATAAAGTTCGCATTTTATCCACAATGCTTAAACCTTCGTTTTGAGCTTCTTCTTTTGAGAAGCTTGCAAAGACTTGACCGTCTTCAAGCAAGACGATATGATCAGCAATATCTTGAATTTCATCAATTTCATGCGTCGTAATAATGACTGTTTGACCGTCTTCTAAGAATTCTGACTTTAAAAGATTGATAAACGACTGGCGTGTGAAAACATCGATTCCACTGAAAGGTTCATCGAGTAATAAATAAGGAGCGTCTTGGCACATCCCAACAATGATATTAAAACGTGCTAAATTACCTTTTGATAATTCTTTTAGTTTTTTATCCGTTGGAACCTTGAAAAACTTTAACATACGTTCTGCTTTTTCGAGGTTAAAGTTTTTATAAAAGACTTGTGCAAAACTTAAGTTCTGTGGAATCGTCCATCCTAAATCATGAATTGGAATATCTGGAATATAAGCAATTTTATTAATGTTTTGTTGTGTAATAGGCTCTCCATCTACTAGGATTTTCCCCTTTGAAATAGGAACTAATCGCATAATTGCTTTCATCGTTGTACTTTTTCCAACACCATTCAATCCCAGTAAACAAGTAATTTCACCCTTTTTAAATTGAATGGATACATCATCTAAAACTGTTTTTTTACCATAACGCTTTGTGACATTTTGAAGTTCTAGCATCATAATCCTCCTTGATTTGTTGATGAAAGAATTATATCTGTTAAATTTTAAGAAATAGTTACCGAAAAAGTGAAGATATTCTTAATATCATCTTAAGAAATAGATAAGTTGTATGTAGTTGAAACTTGTATATGAACCGTAGGGGGATGTTAGTACGGAATGTATTGATTAGGTAATATGCTTGATACGAGAACATCACTAAAGCTCGTGTATGGTGGAGTAAATTTAACAGTATGCTTTGAAATATTTCTTAGATTATCTAAATTTAGAGTAACTAAACCCAATCTTAACCGTTTTAAATGAACTTGATATCAAAGTAGAAAAACCTATTTTTATCGCTACTAATGTATGCAATATTACTATGACGTGATAAGGATATAAAATTATTCATTAAAAGAATTAAAAAAGTACTAAATCATTGATCTAGCACTTTTTTAATTCTGCGAAGACGGCGACGTCGTTCATTCAGAAGATATCCAGTTAGTGTTGATATAAGTGTGATGAATGTAATAGTAAAGAAGGTAACCCAGCTATAATGAAGTTTAGTAGCTGTGTTTTCAATGAATAGCATGAGAACTAGGTTCACAAATAATAAAGAAACACTGGCACAAGATCCTAAAACACTAATTAAACGTAAATTTTTTAATAATACAATCATCACCAATCATCCTTTTTTAAAATTATAATAATTTTTCCTGTGGATAATGTGTGCATTTTCCTAAAAGGTACTTATAATATCTCATACAAGTAGAGTGAAATTTGCCGAATTTATACATTCAATTTACGCAATAAAGTTCACGAAAAAACAAATTGTGATTTATCCTAATCTCAATTTTAACAAGCTGTGGATAATATTTTATGGTGAAAATTGGTCGAAAAAAAAGATATATCGTTTAGAAATTTTATGTTAAGATTGTCTTTGTGTATTTTTTGAGATGTCGTAAAATGTCGGACTCTTGAAAAATTTTTTTTATGATTAAAAGAGAGGAAGAGGTGAGCGATGTTGATTACTATTGGAGCGATGATTGGTGCAGGTAAAACAAGCTTAGCCACACTTGTTGCAGATCATTTCAATTCAGATGTATTTTTTGAAAGTGTTGATGATAATCCGATTCTACCGTTATTTTATACGTCAACAGAAGAAGAGATTCAAGCGAATCGATATCCATTTTTATTGCAGTTATGGTTTTTAAATACTCGTTTTAAAAGTATTAAAGAGGCTTTAATACAAGATAATAATGTACTAGACCGTAGTATTTATGAAGATTGGTATTTTGGTGCGACTTGTTGCTAGACAAAGGGAAGCGAGGGTTTCCTACAAAACTAGCCTAATTATTATAGATTAATAATTAGAACTATTATTGCGAAGAGTAGAATGATAGGGTAACGCCTTGAAATGCTCTCTCAAAGTTACGATTAGCATAACATTGAGTGAACAATGGTGTGTTAAAAGCTCGTTAAAACGGACTAGGTATTACCGTAAGATGTGGTTAAACAAATCACAACACGAAAAGCGAACTAGAGGTAGTCGAGTAATATATGGTTCTAGAGTCCATAAACTATCTATGGTTAGGATGCTTGCTATAAATAGAGCTGACGAAGTTGGGAATGTAAGGGTCTAAAACCAGAACTTCTCGAAAGGGATGTATCATCTAAGTATGATTTTAGTGTGGGTGAGTAAGACTCGAAGTTATGAAAATCCATATAGTGTTACAGGCACTATCAAGCTAAAAGGCTCAGACCAACGACCTAAGGATAGATGTAAGGATAGCAATAATGGAACAAGGGAAGCATGGAATATGGAGTGTTCACTCACTATGAAGTATTAATAAGGAAATGTTAAACAACTATAACTTATTTTAATCCATGTGAAAGTGGTGGCATGAAGCTATGAAATATTTTGTAATGAAATATGAGCAATAGCCACTAGACAATTTGAAGTTAAAACTTTAGAAGTTAAATAATTTTAATCAAGGTTCGAGTAAGACTAAGAGATGTTGTAGAACTATCTGAAATTGAATTTCAGATAAGGAGACAGACTTGACAACTAAAATCTTAAAGAAACAGAAACTCAGGAACAACGAGTATTACGATATACAAGATGTTTTTGACAGCTTATACAGTGAGTCTCTAGAAAACAAAAACTTCACTAAACTTATGGAGTTAATTACAAATAGAGAAAATATCTTATTAGCATACAGAAACATCAAAAAGAATAAAGGTTCAATGACTAAGGGAACAGATGGCAGAGACATAACGTTCTACAGTAATATGCCACAAGATGTGTTTGTAAAACATATCCAAAATATGTTCCGAAATTATCATCCTAAAAGTGTTAGAAGAGTCGAAATCCCTAAACCAAATGGTAAAATGAGACCTCTAGGGATACCATGTATGGGGGACAGAATTGTACAACAATGTATCAAACAAGTTCTTGAACCTATATGTGAAGCCAAATTCCACAAACACAGTTACGGATTCAGACCGAATAGGTCGACACATCATGCTATATCAAGAAGTATGTCTTTAATAAATATGAACAAACTTCACTATGTGGTTGATATTGATATAAAAGGTTTCTTTGATAACGTAAATCACAGTAAATTAAAGAAGCAAATGTGGAAATTAGGAATACAGGATAAAAACCTAATCTCTATAATTGATAAAATTCTTAAATCAGAAATCGATACTGTTGGAGTTCCAACAAAAGGCACTCCACAGGGAGGTATTTTATCGCCACTTCTCTCTAACATAGTTCTTAATGAACTTGACTGGTGGATAAGTAGTCAATGGGAATCATTTCAGACAGACCATGACTACACAAGCATTAGAAAGAATGGATATGTAGACCAATCCAACAAATACAAAACAATGAAAACCACTAACTTAAAAGAGATATGGCTCGTGAGGTATGCAGATGACTTTAAAATATTCTGTAGAGACTATGAAACTGCTAACAAGATATATATAGCAACCAAACAATGGTTGAAAGAAAGACTCAGTTTAGAGATAAGTGAAGATAAATCGAAAATTACTAATCTCAAAACAAATTATACCGAATTTCTAGGTTTCAAACTAATGGCTAAACCAAAGAAAGGGAAATATGTATGTCAAAGTAGAATGTCTGAAAAGGCACAAGATAGTGTAACTACAAAATTAAAACATCAGATAGTCTACATGAGAAGTAATTATGAATCTAAACAAGTAAACAAACTAAATGCTATGATTCTAGGAGTTCACAACTACTATAAGATAGCAACAAATGTCAGTTTAGACTTCAATAAAATAAATTACTTAACATCAATAACCTTACACAACAGATTAAAACAAGTAATTTCTGACAAACCTTCAACTTCCAAAGCTTTCAAAAAGTTTTATGGTAAGTATAAAGGAAAGATAAGAACAATTAGTAATGTAAGTATATATCCTATCAACGGAATATCTACATCACCACCAATGAACTTCACTCAAGAGATTTGCAACTATACAGTTACAGGTAGAGCGTTAGTGCATAAGAAGTTAAACAACGATTATCATCTTCTAGTCAGATACCTACTAAACAACGTTAGAGATTGTGAATCCACTGAATACAGTGACAACAGAATATCACTAATGATAGCACAAAAAGGTAATTGTGGTGTGACAGGAGAACCTCTTAACGTATGCGATATGCAATGTCATCATAAACTTCCTAAATCACAGGGAGGAACGGATGCGTATAAAAACCTAATATGGGTTAATGAAGATATACACAAATTGATACACGCAACTAAAGAGGAAACAATAAATAAATACTTACATAAACTAAAACTTAACGAGAAAAGTCTTGAGAAACTTAATTCTTTAAGAGAACAAGTTGGAAATTTAACTATTTAAATAATAACTGAAAATTGTTGGAACGCTGTATGAGCTGGAAACTCTCACGTACGGTGTGAAGTGGGGGAAAAGATGGAGATAACATCAAAGTCTTACCTATCACTATCTAAAGTTAATAAAGATTTAGGTCGTATTTCAGATTTAGAATTCAGTTTATATGAGAGTCTTTTAAATAATATGATGGAAGAATTAAACGAAATTCCAAAAAAATCACCAGATTTAATGATTTATTTATCGGGAAGTTTCGAAACTATTTTAAATCGTATTAAAAAACGTGGGCGTGAGTATGAATTAGATGAAGGATTAGTATCCTACTATTATGAGTTATGGAAAGGATACGATCAATGGATTTACGAGCATTATAAAGCAAGTGAAGTTCTTGTAATTAATATCGATGAATTTGACTATGTGAATAATGAAGAACATAAAATGAAAGTTTTATCCATGATTGAAGAGAAATTAAAAGAAATTAGAAGTTTATAACATCAAGTGGAGGGCAACATGAATATTTTGTTTAGTATATTAGCACTAGTATGTTTACTAGGAATTGCATTTATTTTATCAACAGATAAGAAAAGTATTAAAGTTCAAACGGTTGTAATGGGATTATTATTACAAATTATTTTGATTTTCTTCGTTATTAAAGTACCAGTTGGACAAGTGATTTTAGAAAATTTAGCAATGGGTGTAAATTCTATTGTTCAAATGGGAATGGAAGGAGTTAATTTCGTTTTCGGTGGAATTTCAGATAGTTACGTTTTTGCAATTAATGTCTTATCATTAATCGTCTTTACATCAGCTCTAATTTCAGTTCTATATTTCTTAAAAGTTATCCCATTTTTAGTTAAATATGTTGGAAAAAGTGTTGCCAAATTAATGGGAACAACAGATGTTGAGACATTTGCAGCTGTTGGAAATTGTTTCTTGAGTGGAACAGAGTCTCCGTTATTAATCAAACCATATCTTCCAAAATTAACAAAATCTGAATTGTTTGCTGTAATGGTTGGAGGATTTGGTTCAGCATCAGCTAGCATCTTAGCAGGATATGCATTAATGGGAATTGATATGAGATACTTATTAATTGCTGTATTTACAGTTCCATTTAGTACATTAATGGTTTCTAAAATTATGGTTCCTGAAACGGAACAATCATTAACAGAAAATGCAGAAGTATCCGGATCTGAATCTGATAGTTTATTCGAAGCAATTTCTGAGGGAACAGGAAATGGATTAGGATTAGCTTTAAATGTAGGGGCAAGTTTAATTGCCTTCGTTGGATTAATTGCAGTTATTAATGCCTTCTTAGGATTATTCGATACAAATCTTTCACAGTTATTCGGATATGTTTTCCTACCATTTGCGTATTTATTTCATGTACCCTCAAATGAGGCTTTCACATTTGCTACATTAGTTGGAACAAAGTTTGGTATCAATGAGTTTGTTGCTTATGGAGACATGGTTAATGTTATGGGAGCATTATCACCTCGTACAAACGCTATTTTGGCTGTTGTATTATGTAACTTTGCTAACATTTCATCAATTGGAATTCAAGTTGGAGGATTCAATTCCTTCGCCCCAACACGTAAAAAAGAAGTTGCTAAATTAGGATTTAAAGCATTAATTTGTGGAACAATCGCTACGTTAACAACAGGAGCGATTTTAGGAATGTTTATTTAAATCGACAATCTGTTTCTAAACTTTATCGAAAAAAATCGTTACAAGTCGTAACGATTTTTTTTATGTCTTAAAACAAAAAAATATTAAAAATTTAATGATAAACGATAACTTTTTAATATTTTAAACATATAATTTTAGTGTAAGAGAAAAGAAAATTTGGGGTGAGCGTAATGAAGAAGTTAGCTAAGTATTTAGATTTATTTTTAAAGGTTGGTTTTTGGGTTTTAATTATTCTTAGTCCGCTAATGATTATCACGATGGTCGGAGTTGGAACTTTGATGAATAATCCAGCTATTCCTGATACTTTAAAATTAGAAACAAATTTTGTTTATCATGGATTAAGCTTTGTGATGAATTCAAATCTGGATAACTATAATTATATGTCATGGCTATCGGTCATTGAATTATTAATTGGAAATAGTGTCTTGTTATATAATATAGTTCAAATTAGAGGGATTTTAGCTGGGGTATTAGAAGATAATCCATTTAGTAAACAAATAATTAAATGTGTTAAAAAGTTAGCATATGGAATTATAATCGGAAGTCTTATCTTTTCAACTACACAAGCCATTATAAATTATTTATCACTAAATCATTTAAATATTTTAGAATCACTTTATCATGCAGGAATTGAAGTAAATTATACCTTTAATATTTTTGAAAACTCACTCATTGTGGAAGGGTTGTTAGTTTTACTATTAGCACATGTCTTTCAATACGGACTTCAGTTACAAGAAGAATATGATGCTACACTTTAAGGGAGGAAATGAATGATGGCCATTATAACAAGACTTGATCGGATGCTTGCAGATCGAAAAATGCATTTATCGGAACTTGCAGACCGAGTAGGTGTATCTATTGTTAATTTATCAAATTTAAAAACAGGTAAAGTTAAAGCAATCCGATTCTCCACTTTAAATGCGATTTGCAAGGAATTGAATTGCCAACCTGGAGATATATTAGAGTATACGGATGAAGATTAATTTTAATGCTTTAAAGATGTGAATAGAAATAGGTGATAAGTGAAAGGATTTTATAAAGTCTACAGTGCTAGAGAGATTGTGAGATGCATATCCATATAATAAGGAAAGGATAAAGAAGGATGTGAAGACATGTCTAAAGAAGAGATGATTGTTGATTTATTTAAATGTATCGGGAATCCGACGCGATATAAAATTTTAAAAGTATTGTGTGAGCGTCCTTTATGTGTAAATAAATTAAATGAAGCAGTGGGTTATTCGCAACCTAATATCTCTCAACATTTAAAACTAATGAGAATGTCTGGGATTGTGACATGTTCTAAAAATGGAATGAATATTTGTTATCAGATTGCGGATGACGACATCATAAAGTTGTTAGAATTGGCAGAAGATATTGTTTTGAAACAACGAAATAGAACATAATGATATAATGAAATAATTATATCAACATTTAGATAACGTCAGCATACGATACTATATATTAACTATGAATATCATTATTCCGACAGAGGATAATGTTCCAAAGGAGAGAGTCTAGTGATTGAAATTAAAAATAATGAATTTAGATCAGAAATTGAAGATGGGATTGTTTTAGTTGATTTTTATGCACAGTGGTGTGGACCATGTCGTATGATTAGTCCAGTACTTGAGCAATTACATGAAGAATACGATGGAAAAGTTAAATTTGTAAAAGTTGATATCGATGTGAATCCGGAAACAGCAAAAGAATATGGAGTCATGAGTATTCCTAACTTATTAATCTTTAAAGATGGGGAGTTAGCAGATCGTTTATTAGGATTTAAGCCGAAACAAACCTTACAACAATGGATTAACAATTATTTATAAGCTAATGAAAGATTCATAAAGTAAAATCCATCTGTTTAGCTTTAATGAGTTTTTTAATCTGTGAAACACTTATCTACATATAGAATATGATTGAATAAAGAAGTCAATTTTATAAATAGCTAAGAAAAAGCGATAACTCTTAAAGAGTCATCGCTTTTTTTAACGCAAATTGTTGAGATTATAATATTTTCTACCGGTTACATTTCTTGTTCTTAGCACAATTCTTTTTAATTTTTTACCTGTTCGAACACAGGTATCCGAATGATGAATCTCAGCTCGCCCCATAGCAATCACACTTTTTACTCCATCTGGATTACGCCAATTAAATTCTAGACAGATTTTTGGGTTGCTCTCTAAGAACTCCCATTTCATTCCTTCATTATAAGTATAAAGAGTAAATGTATATTCTCCATCCGATTCTGTATAGCAATAACACATTGGAACAACGTAAGGTTGATTATCTCGAGGATCTACATCTCGAGACCCACTCGAAGAACTAGAGCTTCGACTTGAAGAACTTGAACTTCTAGTAAACGAACTTGAAGAACGTGTACTAGAACTATTATCATCAGCATTATAAGATAAGCCCAACAAGCAATAAGAAGCATTGTCTAATAAGTTATGAATTTCATTGCAAGTTAAATAGCGATATGTTACTGGCACCATGAGTATAATCACTTCCTATATAAAGTAGAACTCCTAAGAATTCTTCTATATCATATGCATTGAAATTTTTCTCAGTTAATTAAAACACCTAGTAATAAATAAAAACCTAATGATTCAGATATGAATCACTAGGCTAAGAGGTCTATAAACTAATTTTATCTTGAAGTATAGAATTTACGACCTGTAACACCATTCTCATCAGGTCGTATAGTTATTCTAGCTAAGCCATTATTTAGTATATCTACATCAGCAGTTCCTGTTACCATGACACTCAATCGACTACGAGAAGTATGATAATTGAATTCTAAACAAACTCTATCATTATCATTGATAGCATCGATTTTTTGTCCATGATTTAAGCTGTGTAAAGTGAAAGTATAAACATACTCATTATTTACACGTAAATATCGGTAGGTGTAATTCATAGGAAAAACAAGAGGTTGTACCTTTAAATTATGGGATTGACTAGAACTAGATTGAACAGAGTGGTTATAAGCAACTCCTAGTAAACAGTAGGGAGCATTATTTAGTACTTCGATAATTTCTGTTGTGGATAGGTTGCGAAAGTTTGGTATGTTAATTTGGGAGGCCATTAGTATAATCACTTCCTGTATACAGTAGAATTCATTATGAATCCTACTTTATACTATGTTGACCATTTTCGATTACCTACTTCAAACGACTATTTAATTTTCTGTTTTTAATAATTTATCACTCGTTAGCTTAATTCCAATCGCACCAATAGGAGCTGTAATTAAGACGCTTAATATTGCGATAGCTTGCATAATTTCACCGCCCACAACTCCCATCTGCATTGGAATAGCTGCTTTGGCAGATTGTACGGTTGCTTTAGGAAGATAAGCAATGACACAGAAAATTCTTTCTTTTAGTGAGAGATTAGTACCAATTAATGAAATTAGTACACCAATTGATCGAACAAATAATGAACAACTTAAAATCCCAACTCCGATTAAGAAAAATTCTCCGACGAGTGTTGGATTAATGGCCATTCCAACGAAGGCAAATAAATAAAGCTTTCCTGTTTTCCAGATAAGGTTCATTTTATCTAGTATGATTTTTGAACTATCCACAATGTAATTTCTAATAAAGAATCCAAAGACCATAACGGTTAATAAAGAATTAAAAATCTCAACGTGACCGTATTTTTCAACAGCGCGCATTGCTAAACAAAGACCGAAGGCAATCATCACTTTTAGATAGTCATTTGAAACGTGTTCAATAATCCCTCTTGTGAGTTTGAAAACAAGATAACCTACACCAATACTTAATACAAGTGTTACTGGAATCATAAGAAGTTGGGTGCTAATCGATCCTGTGTTGAAGTAGATTCCGAGGAATGTTGTAAACAAAGTGATGGCAATCGTATCATCGGCGCTCGCTCCAACGAGTAGCATCTGCGGAATTGCTTTATCTTGGCCAACGCGTCGATTAATTAAATCAATCATAGACGGAATCAAAACAGCAGGACTCACAGCTGCGATAACAAACCCTAAAATTGCCCCTTGAACGAAGCTAAATTTAAGAAGAAGCATCGACATTAAGGCAATTGTAAACCCTTCAAGTGTAGCGGGAACCGCACTTAATAAGATGGCGGGACGGCCAATTTGCTTCATTTGTGCTAAACTGATTCCAAGTCCACCGATAAATAATACGGCTACTAGGGCGATATCTTTGATGACTGGTGCTATTTTTAAAGTAGCTTGCGGCACAACGTTTAAAAATGCGGGTCCGATTATCATCCCAAAAATCATCATTCCAATTAAAGAGGGGAGTTTAATATATTCGACTAACTTCCCACTATAGTTAGCCAAAATTCCAATAATTATTAAACTGAGTAAAACAATCAATATTATCACGTTAATCCTCCTATTTCTTCTAACCACAAAAAAACTCCTACCCTTTAATCCACGACAAAAAAGATTAAAGAGTAGGAGTCATTAGCTTACGCGGTTAATGGCGAACTCCATCGCCTATTGATAACATTATTATATGAGAAATATAACCGTTTGTAAACACTAATCATCACATGATATAATGAAAGAAGTTCTTTAAATGCGACTTTTTTTGCTAAAAATCTACAGAGGAACTATTGGAGAGAGAAGATGAAGAAAAAACTAATTAAAGACCAGCACATTATCTTGATGACGATGATTTTATCCATTTTAATTTTAGTATTTTATTTATTAAGCTATACAAAAGAGGCATGGATTTTATTTTTAATCATGTTTATTTTTGAAAGAATCATTACACCCTACACAGGAAAACGTTTTGAACATACTCTAGATCAATTAGGAGAAATACTCGATAAAGATTTAGATGAATCAGAATCGAAAAGAGTGTTAAAAGTGATTGTTAGTTTAATTGCTTTCGTCATTGTAGCCATTGGTATTTATATTTACGCTTTGATTTCTCATCCATTACTATTTACTATCTTAATGTTAGCAGAAATTATCGATAAAATAATAGAGAAATTCATCTTAAAAAGAGTTTAGCGATTTGTTAAACTCTTTTATATTAGCGAGGTCATCCTATGAATCCGAAGGCTCTTAGTTTTCCAAAATAATAGAGTAATATTGGAATTCTACGATACGTAGATTGATTATTTTTCTCTACTAAGTTAGATTATTTAGTGTACATAACCCATTTGGTTAACCAAGATAAAATACAGATGATTGAGAGATAACTATAGAGTAATTAGGAAAAGATGTAGTTAATTTCATGGCAGTTAATGATTAACGATAAAGGAAGAGGTGAAAATTTTGGATTGTGTGAAGGTAGGAAAGTTACTTTATGACTTACGTAAAGAGAAAAATATGACGCAAAAACAAGTAGCTGAATTAATGAACATTAGCGATAAGACGATTAGTAAGTGGGAAAGAGGACTAGGGTGCCCTGATGTTTCTTTGCTTCCTGAATTATCACAAATTTTTGGAGTTAGTATAGATGGAATTTTATCCGGAGAACTAAATCAAAATCCGGTAGTAGGAGGAAATATGAGAAGATTAAAATTTTTTGTTTGTTCACAGTGTGGAAATATAATGACGGCAACAGGAGATGCAACAGTATCTTGTTGTGGAAAAACGTTAGAAGCATTAGTGCCTCAAAAAGCAGAAGATGGACATTTATTAAGTATTGAGCCAGTTGAAGATGAACTATATGTAACATCAGATCATGAAATGACAAAAGGTCATTATATTACGTTTATCGCTTATGTAACAGGAGATACTGTAATACTTGGAAAGCAATATCCGGAGTGGAATTTACAATTCCATTTCCATAAGAGAAAACATGGAAAGTTATTCTATTATTGTAGTAATCATGGTTTATATTATCAGGTGGTATAACTGGAATTTCTTTAGAATTAAGAGAAATTACCCCAGTAGTTGAGGAGTGTTCACTATGTTCACACTGGGTTCCCCCCCATCAGTGGAGGAAAGCTAAGAGCCTGTCGTCTACTTAGCATGTGGACCCTATGGTTTATATTATCAGGTTATTTAACTGGAATTTCTTTAGAATTAAGAGAAATTACCCCAGTAGTTGAGGAGTGTTCACTATGTTCACACTGGGTTCCCCCCCATCAGTGGAGGAAAGCTAAGAGCCTGTCGTCTACTTAGCATGTGGATCCTATGGTTCATATTATCAGGTTGTATAATTTAATATTTCAAAAAGTAAACACTATTACATTATTTAGGTGTGAAATTGAAAAATAAAAGCTCTAGTTATTCAAATCTTCTCAGTTAGAGAGGAAGAATAAGATAGAGCTTTTTTAGTCATTACAACTTTTAAAAATAAATTCATGGATGACATTTTAGATTCTTTTCATCATAGGCTATTTCATAACTGGATAAGGTTGTCCCATAGGGTGATAAGGTTGATTCATAGGCCAATTTTGTTGTCCCATAGGTTGATAAGGCTGATTCATAGGCCAATTTTGTTGTCCCATAGGGTGATAAGGCTGATTCATAGGCCAATTTTGTTGTCCCATAGGGTGATAGGGTTGATTCATAGGCCAGTTTTGTTGTCCCATGGGTTGGTAGGGTTGATTCATAGGCCAATTCGGTTGCCCCATAGGTTGATAAGGTTGTTGAACAACTGGATAGTATTGGGCTCCCATAGGATTGTTCATAATAGGTTGTCCACCGCCTACTCCTTGTGGGATTATGATTCTTTGCTCGGTTTGCTCGGGTACACTTTGAATAGTATAATTTGAATAATTATCAATAGGTGTTGAAAAATTTTCATTATTATAACTCATAGATGAATAAGGTTGATTACTGTACATACCATCATCTCCTAGCTTCATTTCTTGATATATTATGAAATGATAGCCTAATTGTGACATGATTTTAGATATAAATTGAATTATATATAGCCACGCTTAAAAAGCGTGGTTTTTTATTATTTTATACAACAGGAGAGTAGTTGCTTCTTATGTGACTTAGTTACATAACTTTTAGAATATTCAGAATATACTTTAGATATAAAGAGTGCAGGGGATATTTATCGATTGAAGAAAAATTTGTTTAATTTATAAAGCAAATTAAACGATGGGTTCCTTGTGAAAGGAGTTTTAAGATGAGTAAAAAAGTAATTATTGTTGGTGGAGTCGCTGGGGGGGCCTCAACGGCGGCACGTTTACGTCGGCTAGATGAAACAGTAGAAATCATTATGTTTGAAAAAGGGGAATATATTTCATTTGCAAATTGTGGATTACCTTATTATATTGGAGAAGTCATCGATGAACGTGAAAAATTAATTGTTCAAACAGTTGAACAAATGAGTACTAAATTTAAAATAGATATTCGTAATTTAAGTGAAGTTATTAAAATCGACAAAGAAAATAAAGTTGTTACCGTTACAAATCATAAAACAGGTGAAAGTTACGAAGAAACTTACGATGTACTCGTTTTATCACCTGGGGCTCAGCCTATCAAACCAGGGATTTCTGGAATCAACGAATGCAATAATCTATTTACCTTAAGAAATATTCCAGATACAGATCAAATCAAATCATTTGTGGATAACCAAAAACCTAAACATGCTGTTGTCATTGGTGGAGGATTTATTGGTCTGGAGATGGCCGAAAATCTGCATGAAAGAGGGCTTGAAATTACATTGGTTGAAGCAAGTAGTCAAGTCATGGCTCCATTAGATATTGAAATGGTAAGTATAATTCATGAACACTTAGTAGATAAAGGTGTTAAATTAATTTTGAATGATGGAGTTAAATCCTTTGAAAATAACGGTAAAAAAGTTGTGTTAAATAGTGGGCAAGTTATTGAAACTGATTTAATTATCTTATCCATTGGGGTACATCCTGAAACAACGATTGCACGTGAAGCGGGACTTGCTTTAAATGAACGTGGTGCGATTGTTGTTGATAAAAAAATGAAGACAAGTGATGAGTCTATTTACGCATTAGGTGATGCGGTTGAAATCATGGATTTTGTTAATAAACAACCCACGATAATTCCTCTTGCATGGCCAGCTAATCGTCAAGGTCGTATCGTTGCTGATAATATTTGTGGTAAAGAATCGGAATATAAAGGAACACTTGGTTCATCAGTTGCAAAAGTATTTGATTATACAGTTGCAGCAACAGGAAATAACGAAAAAACATTAAAACGATTAAATCTTGAATACAAAGCACTTCACATTCACCCAGGCTCTCATGCAGGTTATTATCCTGGAGCCTTCCCAATCGCGTATAAACTCTTATTCAATCCAACAACAGGACAAATTTATGGTGCTCAAGGAGTTGGAATAGATGGTGTTGAAAAAAGAATCGATGTTATTGCCACAGCTATTAAAGGAAATCTAAACGTTATTGATTTACAAGATGTTGAAGTTTGCTATGCCCCACCATATAACTCAGCTAAAGATGCAGTGAACATGCTAGGGTATTATGCAGAAAATATCATGGATGGCTTAATTGAAACCATTGATTGGAGTGAAGTAAATAGTTTAGATGAAACAACATCAGTTGTTTTAGATGTGCGTGAATCTTTTGAATTAATGACAGGTAAAATTAAAAATTCGATTCATATCCCACTAGGGCAATTAAGAAATCGTTTAAATGAACTTCCAACAGATAAAACTGTTTATGTTACCTGTCAGGTAGGACTACGTGGTTATGTGGCTTGTCGCCTACTTAACCAATATGGATTCAAAGCTAAAAATATTGATGGTGGAGTTAAAACGTATCTAGCGATTGAAAAAGCACAGCAAGCAATAAGTAAGCAGTGGATATCAATTATTAAAAATAAGGAGGTAACGCCAGTGGTATCACAAAATTTAGATGATATGCCTGTCAAAGTAAAATTGAATGCTTGTGGATTACAATGTCCGGGGCCAATTCGTCGAGTATTTGAAGAAATGAATCATATGACAGATGGTGAGATTCTAGAAGTTAAAGCAAGTGATCCTGGTTTTACTAAAGACATTTCATCTTGGTGTGAGAAAACTGGAAATACATTATTAAATTCAGAATTTAATAAAAATGAAAAAAACTTTGTTGCTTATCTTCAAAAAGGAACTCAAGTTTCTCAAACAGCGAATACAAATACCCTCGATAAAAATGGAGCAACACTCGTTGTATTTAGTGGTGATTTAGATAAAGCAATTGCCTCATTTATTATTGCAACAGGGGCTGCCTCAATGGGGAAAGAAGTTACGATGTTCTTCACGTTCTGGGGATTAAATATATTAAAATCTAAAAATAAACCAAAAGTATCGAAAGATACAATGGAAAAAATGTTCGACTTTATGTTACCAGGGAATACAGATAAATTACGATTATCACAAATGAACATGATGGGAATGGGTCCTGCTATGATTAAAAAAATCATGAAAAAACATAATGTTGATGATTTAGAAATATTAATTGAAAATGCCATTAATATGGGAGTAAAAGTTGTTGCCTGTTCTATGAGTATGGAGTTAATGGGAATTAAACAAGAAGAATTTATAAAAGGTGTTGAAATTGGAGGAGTTGCTTCATACTTAGGTGCAGCTGAAGATTCAGGGTTGAACTTGTTTATCTAATGAAGTGAAGGGGTTTATATTTTTCTAAGATTTTTGTTTAAGAAGATAAAGTTCAACACAAGCGAGCAATTTAACGAGTAAGACAATTTATGTTGAAAGAGAGGGAGAATAGATAAGAGATGGTGAAGCAACTGTTTCAAGCATAGATCAGTAGAATAAAAGGGTAAGTAAATTATTATATTTCTTTAAGCATTAAAAAAACATAAAAGCGAGTTCATTTGATAGCAAACTCGCTTTTATGTTCTAATCGATGAAAGTTACAACTTCTTCTAATGGCTTACGTTTTGGAGCAGGAGGAGTGTTATCCTCAGGTACTCCAAGAGCGATTAAGCTCATTAATTGATAACCATCTTTTTTAAATCCGATTAAATCTTCAATTTCTTTTTTTGCATGAGTTGGGCCTGTCATATAACAAGTTCCATATCCCATTGCTGTTGCGGCTAGTAAAAAATTTTCAACAGCAGCACCGATTCCTTGTATAGCTGATTGAGGTGCGATAATTTCGGCTAATCGTTCTTCACTCGCACCATTTGCCTTTAAAATATCGTACTCAATCATATCATATTCGTTTCCATAAACAATAATAACGACTGGAGCGTGTTTGAATAGGGTGTAGTATTTTAGTAGGCGCATATATTTTTCACCCTGTTCTTTTGTTGGTGCCAAGTTTGCAATTTGAGTATGACTTTCTGTTACGATGTCACTCATTTGATTAATAATATCTCGATTTTGGAGCACAACAAAATGCCAATTTTGTTGATGTTTAGGCGATGGTGCCTGTGTTGCAGCATCAAGTAATGTTAAGATATCTTCCTTAGGAATCTGGATATCTTTAAATTTACGGATACTTTTTCTATTATAAATAAACTCTAAATTTTTCAACGAAATACCCCCTTTTTAACTATTATTAAAACAGATGTTAATTCAAGATGCAATGCAATCCTCGGATTATAACCCATAATCTGATTATTTTCTACTGCATTCTAGATATAAAAAGAAGACTCAAATTCATTTTATAAAAAATGAGCTTGAGTCTTTTTGTTAAGCAATAAAATTTGAACTACGGTATTCGCGTGGGCAAGTTCCAATGACTTTTTTAAAGATTTTGGAGAAGACTAAAGCATCGGTATATCCAACAGAATGGGAAATCTCTTGAATCGTTAAGTTAGTTTTCCTTAGTAGGTTACATGCTTTATGAATTCTGAAATGAATTAGATAGTTTTTAGGTGAATCAGCCATTAATTCATTGAATAATTTAGTTAAGTATTTTCGATTAATTCCCACATAATTTGAAATTTCTTCAACTGTAATATGGCGTGCGTAATTCGTTTCAATAAATTCAATTGCTTGACGAATATAATCTGATTGTTTACTCATTGTTTGAATTTTAGTTTGATGTGAATGACTATACTCAGCTAATGTCGCAAGTAGTGCATAAAATCCACTTAATGCTTGTAGGTCCATGCTGTGTTTGAATTGCCCTGCTGTCAATATTAGTTCAAAGCAACGTTCAATTGCTTCATGTCGATCACATTTTGAGATTGGTGAACAGGGTGACAAGTTAAGGCGTCCCAAGTAAGAATCAACATGTAGTCCATTAAAAGATACAAAATAATATCCCCATGGATTACTTGGATTCGGTCGATAGGAAACAAGTGAGTGTGGTGGCACTAAAAAACAAGTACCTTCTTTAATTTCATACTCTTGCCCATCAATAATTAAATAACCTTTCCCCTCGTAAACATAATAAAGGCTATAATAATCACGAACTCCAGGCCCCCATGAAGAATTCTTTTCACACTCACCGGTTCCACAGTGATATAGCATAAAATCTAATTTAGTGTAATCTGATTTTGGTTTGAAACAAATCATGATAGCGCTAACCCCCTCTATTATGTAGACATTATATCATATTTTTGAGTATTTAGATAATACTATTTGTAAGTGCTTTTATATATAATTAAAAATAATTAGAAAATGTAAGTGTTTTTATTAAGGGGTATAAAACTTCAAAAAGGAGGACGTTATGTATAGGGCAGATGATTCGCGTTATGGGAAAATGTCATACCACCGATGTGGTAATAGCGGATTAAAATTACCGGCTATTTCACTTGGTCTATGGCACAATTTTGGGGATACGACATCTTATGAAAACAGTCGTGAGATGATTACAACGGCATTTGATCATGGTATTAATCACTTTGATTTAGCCAATAATTATGGACCTCCTGTAGGTGCTGCGGAAATGACTTTTGGTCGTGTTTTAAAGGACGATTTAAAACATTATCGTGATGAGATATTAATTTCAACAAAAGCAGGATATAAAAATTGGGAAGGTCCGTATGGGGATTTTGGTTCTAAAAAACATTTACTGGCCAGTCTTGATCGAAGTTTAAAACGAATGGATTTAGATTATGTGGACATTTTTTATCATCATCGACCAGATAAGGAAACTCCAATTGAAGAAACAATGAGCGCACTCGCTCAGATGGTTAAACAGGGAAAAGCTTTATACATTGGATTATCTAAGTATAATGTGGAGGAAACCAAGGAAGCCTTAGCAATTTTAAAAGATTTAAAAACACCTTGCTTAATTCATCAAACAAATTATTCTATGTTAAATCGTACAAATGAAGAGGGATTATTTGATTTACTTGAAAGAGAAAAGATTGGAGCCATTACGTTTTCCGCAATGGCAGGCGGTAAGTTAACCAATCGATACTTAAATGGAATACCAGAAGATTCTCGTGCTGGAAAGGATGAAATGAAAGCATCAGATATTACGCCTGAATTAATAGCAAAAGTAAAACTATTAAATAAGATAGCACAGAGTAGAGGACAATCTTTGGCCCAAATGGCAGTCTCGTGGGTTTTGAAAAATCAAACAGTGACTTCTGTTATTGTAGGAGCAAGTCGTACGAGCCAGATTATTGATACAAAAGAAGCCGTTCATCAGACAGAGTTTAGTGCAGAAGAGTTAAAAATGATAGACGCTATTCTTTTAGGAAAAATGATCTAATTAATCATAAGAAATGTCTGATGCATCTAATAAATGAAGAGCGATATAATCATCTAAATGTAATTGAATGATTATTAAGTTGTAAAACTGAATATATTTGATGATTTAGACAAATAATGAAGTATTAAAAATAATAGAAGTTATATGGGTGGTAAAAATGAATATTAGAGAAGCAACAGAGGCAGATGTATTAGAAGTTGCAAGATTGGCTTTAATGTTATGGCCTGAGCATTCTATGCATGCCATCGCATTAGAAATTTATGAAACAATTAATAGTAAGCAGGGGGCCTTTTTCTTAGCCTATGATGAAGAAGTAAAAGAGGCCGTTGGCTTTTCTCAAGTTTCTTTAAGAAATGATTATGTTGAAGGAACAAAAAATACCCCAGTTGGTTATCTTGAAGGATTATTTGTCTTAGAAGGATACCGTCTAAGAGGAATTGGCCAAGAATTATTAAGGCAATGTGAAGATTGGGCAAGAGCACATGAATGTGAAGAATTTGCAAGTGATTGTGAGTTAAGCAATGTAGAAAGTTTAAACTTCCATAGTCGCGTAGGATTTAAAGAAGCAAATCGAATTATTTGTTTTACAAAGTCATTAGTTGAATAACTATAAAAAGAGGAAGTCCTTTATTAAAATGGGCTTCCTCTTTTTACGTCATCAAAATAGTTAGTAAATAATAAAACAAACACAATAAATAAAATAATGCATATAGCGGCTGTTTTTGCATTAAACTGATTCATCATCTCACTTCCTTCTAAGCGATAAAGTGAATTTGAGTCTCATTAAATTATATGTCAAAAATGAAGAGGAAATGACATTCTATGAACTTAATGATGGAGTAGATGAAAAAAATTAGATGTAATTAATAGATTTTAAATTTTTATTGAGACATAATATACTATAAATTTATCTACTGTACCATTATTAAATTTAACTGATTCTTAACCTTCATTAACGTATAATTAAAATAAAAATTAAGAAGGTGATATGATGAAGATTTTATTAATAGAAGATGAAGAAGATTTAATTGAAGCATTGGCTCACGGATTAAAGAAGAATGGGTATGTTGTAGATATGGCAACAGATGGACGTGATGGGCTCGAACTTTCATATATAAATGATTATGATTTGATTATACTAGACTTGAATTTACCCTCAATGGATGGACTGGATATTTTAACCGAGATTCGAAAACGGGATCAAGAATGTAAAATCTTGATTTTATCAGCACGTTCTGATTATTCGCAGCGCATTGAAGGTCTTGATAAAGGAGCAAATGATTATTTAGTTAAACCGTTTGATTTTGGAGAATTATTAGCACGTACACGGGCCTTATTACGACGAACATTTATTCAACAAAATACACAACTAAAGCACGGTGATTTAATAATCGATACAGCAAAAAGATGTGTGATGTATCATCAACAACCTGTTGAGTTATCACCAAAGGAGTTTGCATTCTTGAATATTTAATGCTTCATAAAGGTCGAGCGGTTAGTGCGGAGGAAATTATGGAGCATGTCTGGCATAGCGATAATGATATGTTTTCGAATGCAGTCAAGGTACACATTAGCACGTTGCGTAAAAAATTAAGTGTTTATAGTAAAGAAGACATCATTTTAAATATTAGGGGTGCCGGTTATATTATTCATGAAAGAGGTGATTCAAATGTTTAAAAATATATCACTTCGAATCCAAATGACGATTTTAACAACATTGATTTTAGTTATTGTATCCGTTATTTTAACAGTGACATCTGTTTATAATGTAAATCAAACTCTAGTTGCCCCTATGTATTCAGCTCTAACAACAGCCCCAAGCTTTATTGAATCTGGACAGTATTTGGATTCAACGAACCCATACATGTATGAGATAGATCAATCTATTGAATTTATGATGCCTGTAGAATCAATAGTGAGTCTGTCTTATGCGGAGGAAGTAATTGCCGCTGGAACAAGTAGTTTTAGGTTATCGGCATTTGGTTCTATGATTTTAATTATTATTGTGGCAGCAGGATTTATTTATTATGTTCTTGGAAAATTTCTAAATCCTGTCAAACAGTTAAGTGATGAAATAGAATTAATAAATGAAAAACGTCTTTCTCAACGATTAATCGGATTTAATACATCGGGGGAGTTACAAGAGTTATCGCATTCTTTTAATATGATGTTAGATCGATTAGATCGTGCTTTTGAATCACAAAAGCGATTTTCATCGGATGCTGCACATGAATTAAAGACACCGCTAACGGTCCTTAAAACAAAACTAGATGTATTAGAAATGGATGCCAATGTGGAAATAGACGATTATCAAAACTTCGTAGAGGTGGCGAAAAAGCAAACAGAACGAATGATTAATTTAGTTGATCATTTGTTTATTTTATCCGCTCAACAAGATTATGAATTAAGTGATGAGGTTTATTTAGACTATGTATTTATTGATATTTTAGAAGATTTAAAGACTGCTATTGAATCTAAAAATTTAACAGTAGAGTATGAACCATGTGATATCACGATGACCTCTAATCAGATTATGTTAACGCATGCTTTTTCTAATTTAATTCAAAATGCGATTAAGTATAATCATGATAAAGGGTCGATTGCTATTAGAACAAGTGTAGAAGAACAATCTTTGATAGTTGAGGTCATAGATACTGGAATTGGAATTCCAAAGGAACAGTCAGAACATATTTTTAATGCTTTTTATTGTGTTGATCCGTCACGTTCGCGTAAATTTGGTGGCGCAGGTCTTGGGCTTGCTATTACAAAAGATGTGATTGAGCGTCACCAAGGAACGATTGAATATTTACCGAATTCAGATGGAGGAAGTATTTTTAAAGTTATATTACCGATTTAAAAATCTCTATTTCAATATAGAGATTTTTTTTGTTTAAATAGCTCTTAACCAAATCTTAACCAAGTATTTGTTAAGATAGGTGTGTAAAAGCGAGAGAGAATTTAAGATGGAAATATAAGAGGAGAGGAATTATGAAGAAGAAAGTGTCTAAAAAGAAAATCATTAGTCTAGCTAGCCTTATCTTAGTCATTTGTATTATTAGTGGTGTCACACTTGCAAATGCAAATAAAGATGAAGAGTTCGTAGAACCAATTAGAGAGTATCCAGTAAGTCGAGGTGACATCGTAGCGGGATTCAATGGAGCAGGAAGTTTAAAGCTCGAGGCAAAAGATTATAATTTTTCCGAACCGGTTATGGTGGAAGAGTTTTTTGTAAAGGTAGGAGATGCGATTAAAGCAGGAGATCCTCTTGCTAAGATTTCAGGTGAAGCAATCCAAAAGCAGTTAGAAGATTTAAATGAACAATTAACTAAAGCAAATATGGCATTAGAGCAAGCCAAGAATGCTAAGGAACTCAATATTTTAAATAATGAAAAATCGTGGAACCAGGTTACACAATCTAGTCAGGAACAATATAACAGTGAGAAATCTGTTGTTGAATCAGAACTTAAAAAATTGGATGAGCAGTTAGCAAATATTCAAACTAAAAAGCATGAAATTACGCAAAAGATTAATGAGTTAGAAGTAACTCAGGTACAAGCTAACAATGAAGCACCTGATTTAGAGGAGGAAGGAACTAATCCTGAAATCTTATTAAATTCTGATGAAGAACTTCAACAGTTAAGACAGCAATTATCGGATTTAGAACAACAAGAAGAAAGCGTCAGAGCACAAATTAACGATGCGATTGCTCGTAAAAATGATATAGATTGGCGTCGTGATAAGGAAGTGCAAAAAGAACAACAGGAAGCATCAAGTAATAAACAAATAAATGATAAAACATTGATTGAGATGGATCAATCAATTCAGTTAGCTTCTATGGAAGTGGAGAAAATTCAAAAAGAAATTTCTAAAGTAAAAGAATTAAGTGAAAATAATACCTTAGTATCGGATGTAGACGGAATTGTAACATCGCTTGGGTATACATCAAATACGATGACTTCAACTGATAAGCCAGTCGTTACGATTGGAACATTAGATATGGTGACAGCTGTAATTGGGGTATCACAAAATGATGTCAATAAATTAGAAGAAGGACAAGTTGTTCAATTAGAGGTAAATGCATATCCTGGTGAAAAGTTAATGGCTAAAGTAAAGTCTATTAATTATGTCCCTAGTAATGAAGGTGGATCAGTTGTTTATAAGGTAACCGTTGAACTAGATCCAACTGAGCGTGCACTTCTTGAAGGAATGACTGTGAATGCAAAGTTCATCATTAAAGAAGTTAAGGATGTTTTAATATTATCAAATAAAGCTATTACGTTAGTTGATGGAAAACAGATGGTAAAGGTAAAACGTGAAGATGGAACAATTGAAGACGTTGAGATTACAACGGGGTTTTCTGATGGTCGTGTCAGTGAAATTAAAAATGGTTTAAGTGAAGGTGACATTGTTGTAGTAGGAGGTTAAAAAGATGAAGTTATTAGAAATGCTACGCATCGTTATGATTAACATTCTACAAAACAAAGTAAAAGTAATGTTAACTTCAATTGGAATTATTGTGGGATCGGTCACGATTGTCATGGTTATTGCCATTGGTCGTGGGGGAGAAGAAGAAGTAAAGGCACAGTTTAGTGGGTTAAGTGCCGAAACTGTTTATGTTAATTTGGATTACATGAAGATAGGAAATAAAGATTTTAGTGAAATTCCTAAATTAACACAAGATCTTATGGAACAGATGATGGATGAAAGCCAGACACTTAAGGGTATTTATTTAAGGGGGGATGCTTATAGCGAAGTAACGTTAAATGGAAAAACTGAATATATTTCCGTGACTGGAGTGACAGAAGGATATTCATTAGTTTCAAATCTTGAAACAGCTTATGGTGAGAATATTTCTGAATTTGATGTTGAAGAAATGACGAGTGTAGCGGTTATTGGTGAGGGCATTGCAAAGAAATATTATCCTAATGTAGAAGAAGCTATTGGGAGTACGATTAGAATTGGAGATAAAGCATTTACGATTATCGGAATATTAGAACGAAAAGGAGATGGACTTCAAGGATTAAGTGCAGATGATACGATTTTCATTCCATTTACAACAGCAGAGCAATCAATTCTTAATGAGTATACAATGCCTCAAATTGTCGCTTTATCTAAAGACTTATCAACCGTTAAGTTTTCGATGAAAGAGATGAAAAGTACACTAAACTATGTTTTAGATGATGGTAGTTATTACACGTTAGAAGATGCAGGAAGTCGTATTGAAGCTGCCACTCAATCAGCAGGAACGATGAATATGCTACTGATTGCAATGGCGACGATTGTCTTTATTGTGGGTGGAATTGGAATCATGAACGTTTTATTCTTATCCATTAAAGAAAGAACGAAAGAAATAGGAATTTTAAAAGCGTTAGGAAGTTCGAAAGAAGAGATTTTACTACAATTCCTTTTTGAATCAGTGATTATTAGTACGTTTGGTGGCATTATGGGAGTGCTACTTAGCTATCTATTAATGCCATTGATGAAATATACGAATACACCCGTATCACCTTCGATTGAAGGGCAAATTATTGCGATTATATTTGCAATGATTACAGGAACCCTTTTCGGACTATATCCAGCATATAAAGCATCACAATTAAAACCAATCGAAGCATTGTCATATGAGTAGAAACATTGTAATTCGGGTAAACAATGTACCAAAAATAATAAAAATGAGAGGAAGATAAAGATGAAAAAGATAGTAATGACAACAGTTAGTACAATGGTATTAGTAGGTTTAGTAGGATGTGGGTCTAACATACCAACAGACAAGGAGACACCTAAACAAGAAGTAGCAGGTGAAGGGACAGTTATATCACCTGGCGATAATGAAACAGCAGATTTTCAAAATGTAACGCAAGTTTATGGAAAAGTTAAAAGTATTATTGGAAATGAAATTGAAGTGAGTTTAGCTAAAAACCCATTTGAACTTTCGGAGGAGGAGTTAGAGGCATTAGAGGGAGAAATTGAATTAGAAGGCGGAATGGAAATAGGACAGGCTGTTACTGTCACCGATAGTATTGCTGCTATGCCATCAGATGTTGAAGGTGGAAATTTTAGTTTACTGATAGGAGAACAGGAACCTTTAGAGTTAGAGTATACAGGTGAAACAAAAAGCTTTACAATTTCAACGGGAACGACTATTTTAAACTATTTAACCGGTGGAGAGGGAAGTATTAATGATATTAAAGAAGGATCGGTTATTGCGATTGCGATGGATGGAGAAGAGGACAATCAAAAAGTATTTGCAGTAGATATTATGGAGTAGACATATGGAAACTTTAATTCAATTAAAAGATATTAATAAATCATATGGACTAGGAGATAAGTCACTTCATGTTTTGAAAAACATTGATTTTGAGGTAAAGAAGGGTGAGTTTGTTTCGATACTTGGGGCATCTGGATCAGGAAA
Organism: Turicibacter sp.; assembly: GCF_017941855.1. NCBI lineage: Bacteria > Bacillati > Bacillota > Erysipelotrichia > Erysipelotrichales > Turicibacteraceae > Turicibacter > Turicibacter sp. The sequence continues at coordinate 57,413 of NZ_JAGAVR010000008.1, forward strand.
ATCAACTTTAATGAATATACTAGGTGGGATGGATACTCTAGATGAAGGGCAATATTTCATTGATGGACAAGCAGTACATGACTGTGATGATCATGATTTAGCCTTAATTCGTAATCAATATATAGGCTTTATCTTTCAACGGTATCATCTAATTCCACAATATACAGTTTTACAGAATGTGATTATGCCCTTACTGATTAGAGGAATGTCGAGACATGAGGCAACTGAGGTGGCAATGGAAAGTATTAAGATGGTCGGGTTAGGGGATAGAATCGCTCATAAACCAAATGAACTTTCTGGAGGTCAGCAACAACGTGTTGCAATTGCACGAGCACTTGTAACTAAACCTTCTTTATTATTAGCAGATGAACCAACAGGGGCATTAGATTCACAGACGGGAAAAGAAATATTAGAATTATTTAAGGATTTAAATGAAGCGGGAAATACCATTGTGATGATTACGCATGATAAAAATGTAGCTAACTCTAGCAAAAGAATCGTTTATTTAAATGATGGTGTATTAAGTGAATAAAAAAGCTGTCCTTTAATTTGGCAGCTTTTTTTTAATATTTCAAGACGTTAAATACTATAGAAATCGAAAGACTCCAAGAATGTAGGTGGTAGGAAATACTAGAATGTTAGGAATAAAAATAACAATGCCAAACTAGAATTGCGATTACGATTTCATGCCGATATATTTTTAAAATCATAAAATGTTTTGAATGCAATTTAAGATCATTTTGATGATAAATTAAGCATAATAAACCTATCTCAATCAGGACAAAAAATAATTCTTCCATCAAAGAACAAGTAAAATCCTAATATTGAAAGTATGATAGGATGTTTCATTTCTTTATTTCATTTCATGTGGAATTATTTTATCAAATGAAACAAAAAAAGACGATTAAACGTCTTTCTTTGAGTTCATTGTATAATGTTTTAAGAACCAATATAAATGATAAAAAACAGCAATTAAGTAAGCAAAGTAAGCAATCTTTGTTAAGAAAAATGAGTCAATGACACTACAAACACATACAATTGCAGCAGTTGTCCATTCATGTTTATAAAGAGATTGATAGTTTGTTTTATCTCTTATTTGTTCAATTGCTTTTTTACGTTTAATTAAGAAATAAATACCAATTGCCATAAAGAAAAAGATAATCAATAACTCTACTATCAATGCTGTCATTCCTTGATTGGCATAACTTCCTAATTTTGATAAAGAATATAAACTACTGAAAAAGAATATATAAAACCATAATGTTAATTTTTGAATTTTAATTGGCATAAAATGTCCTCCTTTGTCCTTCGTCATTATACTATAAAATAGCACAAAAAAGGTGTTTTCGTATAGAAAACACCTTTTTGTAATCCAATCGATACCCACTACATTTAGACCACAATCGTATTTAAACATCCAACTTCATGAGCGATATTTTCAAGATGAGCCATCATCTTATCACTTGGTGTTTGCATGTTCAATGAATTCTTTCTAACTCCGAGGTTACGGTACTTAATCAGCTTATATCTGATATCATGTCCGCTAATACGAATGGCTACCTCACGAATCGTTTCCTCATTATCAAAAAGTTCTGGAACGATAACGGTACGAACTTCATAAAGTTTTTTTGTTTTGATTAAGTAGTCTAAATTTTTTAATACCATATCATTGGGTGCCTTAATGTATTTTTTGTGGATGACTGAATCCCATACTTTAACATCAAGCATGACACCATCTGTTAACGACATTAAGTCATGTTGAAGAGACAAATCAGTCGAACCATTTGTATCAATGAAGCAAGTTAATCCCGCTTCTTTTGCTTTTTTGAAAAGTTCAATTAGGAAAGGAGCTTGTAGGGTACATTCTCCCCCCGATACTGTAATCCCTTGAATAAATGGGCGATAATTCATGATGTCGTTCATAATGTCATCAGCAGTCAGTAATTTATATTTTGGGGTACTATTACGATGACATTTTTTTGTACAGGCATCACATTCCACACATTTTGAAACATCGAATTTAACGAGACGATCCACGCGAGATAAAGCTTGAACAGGGCAGGCACTTACACACATACTGCAATTAATACAGTGATTAATTGTTTCAGGATTATGACAATAAACACAGTCAAAATTACATCCTTGTAAGAAGATAGCTGTTCGATTACCAGGACCATCCACGGAACTAAATGGGATAATCTTATTTAGATATCCCTTCATTATCGTACCTTGCGATCGTAAACTTTACCGTTACGAACTTGTCCTTGACCTAAAACAACCGTATCTTGTAATGTTGCAATTCCTTGATCTAATTTTGCGATTTCGCTACGTTTAACAAGGTATCCTGTAATACGAATCACATCAGCATCTGATGAGTATAATGAGAAGTAGCGCATTCCCTCTTTGAAAGCCCCTTGAATAATATTCAAGATAAATTCAGGGTTGTTCGCGGCATTTAATTCGAATGGGAAGATATCCCCAGTTCCAGAAGGAAAGTATTTATGGAATCGAGCTGTTTGTTTTAAGTGTTTCCAAAGCTCTGGTTCTTCACCAATAGGAATACGAGCACCCGGACTTGTATTAATATCATCTCCGATACCTACTTGAGCGTGAAGTAATAAACGCTCATTAGTCACTGTACAATGCTTACTTTCAAAGTTTTTAATGAAATCTTCCATTGTATCCATGATGCGAACTCCTAAATCATCAGCAACTTTCGAATGTCCGAATTTATCTTCTAATTTTTCTGCTTTTAATAAGATGTTGACACATTCAGCAAGTCCAACAAGTCCAAACATTGAAGTAAAGCGATCTTTAGAGATAAATCCTTCTGTTACTAAGAAGTTTGTTTCAAAGAATGTACTTTCTTCTACAATGTAGCGGATACGTTCGTTAATATAGTTAGCCATGCAAGTCATTGCATGAGGTAATTTATTATTCATGAAATCTTCAATGTCAGATGCAGTTTCAGCTAGCTTTGATAAACGCATACGAACTAGTGTATGGGCCCCTCCGCCAACATGAAGTCCATTATAGCAGCTTGCAATCCCATAGTCACCTAAATCTTCTGTAAACATTGCATGATTTGCAAAGCTTGGTTTAGCCGTTTTTAAAGCAGTTTTAATCGCTTCAATCGCTAAGTCATCTGGTGTTTCTTCACTATACTTTAATGTTAAGTTTGGAATCGCGTTTTCAAGTTCACGCTCAACCTCTAAAATGATTTTAGCAGCACGAGTTGGTTTTGGCCCTAAGTTAGCATGGCAGAATGAATCTGTAATCGTGCGGTCTAATTGTGTTAAGAATAAGCGAATTGCTAATTTTGCTTCTTCTTCATCTACAATGAATGGCTCTAATAAGTAATCGATATTTCCAATGTAAACTGGCATCGTCGTAATAGATGGAACATGTTTATAGAAAATTAATAAGTAGTTTGTTGCTTCCCAAATATTTGTCGGTGGCTCTAATTGTAAGAATTTTGAACCTTCTTTCATGAACTTTTCATAGTTAGGAAGGATATATCGTGGTCGGTAAGGGACGTTTCCTTCAAATAAATCACAGATAATCCCTGCATCACGTAATTTTTGAGTTTCTTCTGAAATATTTAAAACTTCAACACTGTTTTCTGCAAAACGTGCTAAAGATACAACTTTTTGTTCGAATGTTAATGTTTTATCTTTAACGATTTGTTCAACACCGTTCATACTCTCACCTCATAGATTATTTTCTTACATGATGTCATTACTTGACGATTTGTGTAAGAGTTCATTATAACATGTTTGAAAGCAGCTAGACTACAGTAGATTTTAACTAATCTTTACATTTAATCCACAGAATGGTCACAAAAAATGTAAGCGTTAAAATATAATTGAATAGATAGTGAGACTACAGGGGAGGGGATAGTTTTGAAGAAAGTATTAGTGATTGGCGGAACAACATTCGATTCGATTGTTTATTTAGATAAATTGCCACAAGGTCAGCCACAAACATTATTTGCGAGCTCACCACTTAATGAAACATTAGGTTCAACAGGAGCGGGGAAAGCTTTAAATTTAACAAAACTCGGGATTGATACGACGCTTCATTCAGTTATCGGAGACGATGAATATGGTCATAAAATTATTCGAAAATTAAAAGACGCTGGTGTAAATTTTGAGTACGACTTTGATCCACTCGGAACAGAGAGACATGTGAATTTACTTGATCCACTTGGACAACGAATTTCTATTTTTGTGACACAAGGTTCTGCTCAACCAGCATTAGATTTAGAGCGCTTAGAGAAATTAATTATGGAATGTGATATCGTCGTTTTAAATATCATCAGTTACACAAAACAGCTCATCAAACTTATCGAAAAACATCAAAAACCAATATGGACTGATTTACATGATTATAATCTGGAAAATCAATATCACCAACCATACATTGAAGCAGCTAATTACATCTTTGTTAGCTCAGATAATTTACCAGAATATCATGAAACGATGTTGCAATGGATGAGTCAGGGGAAAGAATTAATTGTTTGTACACATGGTAGTGGTGGGGCAACAGCCCTAACGAAAACGGGCGAATGGATTGAACTTCCGATTATTTCTGATTATAAATTTAAAGATGCGAACGGTGCAGGTGATAGTTTCTTTAGTGGTTTTTTATATGCGTATTTGAATGGGAAATCAATAATAGACTGTATGAAATATGCTACTATTTTAGGGGGACTTTGCATTAGCTCATATGAACTAGCGCATGAAAAATTAAGTGCAGAGTTAGTAGAACAGCACTTTTTAAAATATTATAATTGACATTTATAGGTGATAAATCTATAATCTAGTTAACTATAAAGATAAAATTAAAAAGGAGACGATTTCTAATGAATACATTTAATGTGCAATTAAATAATTGGCGTAACTGGTCATACTAGACAGGTTTGTATTCTTAGATTGAAGTCATTCATCATAGATACAAGCCGTATACGGTAGTATCTATGATGACCAAATATATTTTTCGTGGTCACATAGAGTTTAAACAATGTGACCTTTTTATTATCCTAGGCAAAAAGGGTCACATTGTAACTTCAATGTGGCCCTTTTAATTTTATCGTTATAGTTGTGAAAGGAGAAAAATCATGTCAGTTAACAATAAACGAGAAACATTTAGTTCCAAATTTGGCTTTTTGATTTCATGTGTTGGAGCCGCACTTGGACTCGGGAATATATGGTTATTCTCATATCGCTTAGGCGCTTATGGAGGAGCTGCATTTTTAATTCCATATTTCATCTTTATTTTTATATTAGGAACAACTGGACTTATTACGGAGTTTTCATTCGGACGACTTTTTAAGGCAGGAGCACCGACTGGAATTCGTGAAATATTTAGATCGCGTAAACTAAAAGGTGCAAAAATAATTTCTTTAATACCAGTGCTTGGGGTAGCAGGAGTTTTCATGTTTTACTCTGTTGTAGTCGGGTGGATATTAAAATACTTTATATTAAGTGTAACAGGAGAGTTAATGACTTTGGATGCTACCGCATTTTTTAATCAATTTGCTGGTTCAACATCATCCGTTATTTGGTTAATTATCGCCATGTTAACAACTGTTTTAATTGTGAAAATAGGTGTTGCAAAAGGCATTGAAAAACTAAATAAAATTGCCATGCCACTTCTTTTAATCCTATTTATCATTTTAATTATTCGTTCTGTCACATTACCTGGAGCGGAAGTTGGAATCGAATACTTATTAAAACCAAGATGGGAGTATTTATTAAAAGTTGATACTTGGGTAATAGCCCTTGGGCAGGCCTTTTTCTCGGTTTCTCTGAGTGGATGTTCATTGGTTGTTTATGGAAGTTATACAAATGATGGATATGATATTGTTTCAGCATCATTTCAAATGGCTATCTTTGATACAATAGCCGCTTTACTAGCATCATTTATCATCGTTCCAGCGACCTTTGCTTTCGGATTTGATCCGGCATCAGGACCCGCGTTACTTTTCATTACATTACCTGCGATTTTTAAAGTGATGCCATATGGAAATATTATGGCTATTATCTTTTTCTTAAGTATTATCTTTGCTGCTATTTCCTCATCAATTGGGATGTTAGAGGGACCTGTTGAAGCGTTAATGACAAGTAGACATTTATCCCGTGCAAAATCAACCATTATCATCTCATTGATTTGCTTACTGCTTGCGATACCATTAGCTGTTAATATGGAATGGTTTAATTTGTTTGCAGACTTTATAACGATTATTTTATCCCCAGTTGGCACAATGATTACAGCAATTGCATTCTTTTACTTATACAAAGGGGATATTTTAGACGAAGTTAATAAAGGTGCTAAATACTCATTAGGAAAATCATTTGTTTATTTTGGAAAATTAATTTTCGTGCCAATGACAATCCTTGTTATTTTATTGGGGATTATTTACGGAGGTATCGGTTAATGAATGGAATAAACTGTAATAAATGTGTTTGAGATATGTTGACAATGTGTACATGAGGTGATAACATACTCCTAACACATCATTTAAATTCGTTGAAGAGAAAGAGTAAGTTAGTTTAATATCTCACAGAGAGTCGATGTTAGCTGAGAATCGATGGTCATGAATTAACTGAAAATCATCTCGAAGAAGTAAGGCTGAAATAAAAGTAAGTCTTATCGGGTCTCTTTTCCCGTTATCAAATAAAGTCATTAAAGCCTGATAAAAGGTGAGATGAGTAGAGTGCTATAGTCTTTTTTAGATTATAGAATTTGGGTGGTACCACGGAGAATTTTCGTCCCTTGATTAATCAAGGGGCTTTTTTTATGTGGAATTACCCCATTAGAGGAGGGGAGCTAAGAGCCTAACGGCTACTTAGCATGGGGGCCCAGGGGCTTTTTTTATATTTAGAATTACCCCATTGGTTGAGGAAACCTCTCTATGAGAGGATAAGGACTCCAGGGGATTTCATTACCTGCTAGAGGAGGATAGTTGAGAGTCTAATAGCTACTTGGCATGATGATATGTGTTTTTATTTGAAAGGGGGAATTTTTATGGAGTCAGATATTTGTGGTGATATTAGAAATTGAAAGTGTTTATATGGAGTTATGTTATTAAAGGGGGATTTCCCTACACAAGAAGGAGACGATTTAATGAATAAGTTATCAAGAAAAGATTTATTGTTAGTTGGTTTGATGTTATTTTCTTTATTCTTTGGAGCAGGAAATTTAATTTTTCCACCGTTTTTAGGTCAGTCAGCGGGGGTTAATACATGGATATCGATGCTTGGTTTTTTTATTACAGCTGTAGGATTTCCGGTTCTTGGAGTTGTGGCAGTTGCAAAATCTAAGGGGCTATATAATTTAGCAAATCGTGTGAATCCTGTTTTTGCGTCAGTTTTTACTGTATTAATTTATTTATCAATTGGTCCTGGACTTGGGATTCCACGTGCAGGAAGTTTACCGTTTGAAATGGCAGTCTCACCTTATTTACCAGAGTATTTCTCGGTTGCATTAGCGCGTTTATTATTTACAGCAGTTTTCTTTGTTATTGCGTATTGGTTATCCTTAACGCCAACAAAGTTAGTAGATCGAATGGGGAAAGTTTTGACACCAACCTTATTAATCTTAATTTCTTTGATTGTTTTAGGGGCTATTTTAAAACCACTAGGAACTTACGGAGTTGCAACAGGTAATTATAAAAGTTCTGCGTTTGTTCAAGGGTTTTTAGATGGATACTTAACTATGGATACGATCGCAGCATTAAATTTTGGAATTGTGATTGCATTAGCAATTAAGTCAAAAGGACTAGAAGATGAAAAAGCGATTGTCAGTACAACGGTTAAAGCAGGAATTTTTGCCGGAATTTTATTAATTTTAATTTATTCAATTCTAGGCCATTTAGGTGCGATGAGTGGGGGCTTATACGGAGCGACTGAAAATGGAGCTCAAACATTAACTAATGTCATGACTTATATCTTTGGTCAACCGGGAGCGATTCTTTTAGCCATTGTCTTTACATTAGCTTGTTTAACAACATGTGTTGGATTAATTACATCTTGTGGACAATATTTTGCAACGTTAACACCTAAATTAACTTATCAACATTGGGCGGCTATTTTATCGTTAGTGAGCATGGTGTTAGCGAATATGGGATTAAATCAAATTTTAGGAATCTCAGTTCCAATCTTAAATGCTATCTATCCAGTTGCCATTATGCTAATCATCTTAGCCATGGTCAATCGCGTTATCAATGGAAGCCGTGCTGTCTATAGCTTAACTATTTTATTCACCGCCACAATTAGTATTTTAGATGCTTTAGGCCAAGTTGGGTTACAGTTTGGATTTGTTTCGACGCTATTAAAAAAATTACCTCTTTATGAACAAGGATTAGGATGGGTAATTCCAGCCCTTCTTGGATTGGTTATCGGGGGTTTATATGAGTTTATATCGAGTAAACAAACAGAATCAGTTTCAGACTATTTAGCAGAATAATAAGTGAGGAGGCCATGCCTCCTTTTAAATTTAACAAAAATTCCCCCTCCTTTTTACATGGTCTATTTTGTGGTATATTGATAGTAGGTGAAGAATTAGGAGGGAATAACTATTGAAATGTAAACACTGTGATTTCGAGAACTTAGATCAGGCTACGTATTGTAGTGGATGTGGAAAGCCATTAAATGAATCTAATGATGTCGTGACACAATCTAAAAATTTTGAAACGAAAAATAGACGAATTTTAATTAGCGTTATGAGTATATTAGGAATAGGGTTAGCAATGATCATCGCATGGATGATTCTTAGACCCAATCAACTTGAACTTGCAAAAGAAGCCTATCAATCAGATGATTTAACAGCTTACGAAAATGTTGAAAGTAAGCTTTCAAAAGAACAAAAAACTGAATTTGATGCATACCTGATTGAAGAAGCTCAATCAATTTTTGATGCTTTTAAATCAGATGGATTATTTTATAAAGAAGCTGTTCGTCGACTTGAAAAAATTAAGTTATATGTTATTCAAACAGATGAAGTCAATACCATTATGACTCAATTAGAATCGTTAAATAGTTCACGCCAAGCATATAATGAAGGAAAGTCATGGATTGAGGCAAAAGAGTGGGACAATGCTAAAGCTTCATTTGAAGCCGTATTACCATTAGATCCAAATTACGATTTTGCACTTCGTTATTTAGAATCGATTCAAAGATGGCAACTACAAGAAATAGGAGCAAAGGCATTAGATTATCTAGAACAAGAAGACTATGAGAAAGCCGTGAATGAAATTATGAAAGGCTTAGAAATTGATCCAACTAATGAAACGTTATTGAATATTAAACAAACAATTCAAGATGCGTTAAACACTCCTCCAGTTATTGAAGAGGCACCACAGGAGCAACCTAAAGGATTAGGAGAAATGATTAAAGACGGACTTCAAGCAATTGGAGATGGAATCAAATCATTCTTTGATGGTAGCTGGCTTGAAAATTAAAGATGAAAAATAGCATGATCTAAAAGCTTTAGAATTTTGTTACAATACTTATATTAAAAAATCCCTTCTCAAAAATAGAGAAGGGATTTTTTAATATAAGTCCAGATAAGTTTTTCACACTTGGAAAACTTTTAACTGGACTATAGTGATGCCTAAGGATCAAAAAGACTTCAGTACTGAGACTCATTTATAATAGTGAAATACATTTCTGTTTCTATATAGAATAACTCTTATCTTGGTTATTTAATACTCATTAAATGTCTGATAATATTCAATTCGATTATATTTTGGGTCGTCTGATTGGAAATGGATATATATTGGTGCAGAGTTGAATTGTGGATAAACGGTAAAGAGATAGGGGTCTCCATATTTAATAGCTTTGAGTGCGGTAGGTAGTTCCTTAATAAATATTTCATTTCGGCGTGCGGTAGATTTTGTCCCGTCTTCACCGTCTAATCGAACATAAACATAAAAATAATAGTTTTGAAAGTCTTTTGTTGTCCATTCTCCAAGTACTTCATCACGCATAGCAGTTAATTTATCGTAAGCATAGTCAGAGCTAATGACTAGAAATAGGTCGCCTGTTTCATCGGAATGCGTTAATGTGTATCGTCTAGGATTTAATTGATTTAAATTGCGTAATTGATAGTTAATCCACAGTTTATCTGGGGTAAAATTACGCATTATATCGCCTCCAATATAGATTTCAATCTAACTTTTACATCTACTTGCTGAGTAAATCGAAGCATAGTAGTCAGTTATCCTGAGTTTACTCATCGCAAATCACAACTCTTTGTTACAGTTCGAAAAGAATGCAGTCAATTTTTCAATTCTATCTTTTCTTCACTTGAGAGAGTTAAGCAGGATTTTCAATCTTTTAGATGGCTCTAACTGAATGTAAGTGAAGTTTAGACCATCTTATCCAGACAAAGTTATTCTTACTTGGTTTTTAAGTATAGAATAACTTTGTCTGGGGTGAATTAATCTAGCTTCGAGTCCCATCCAGACTATAAAGTCTCTCAATTGTACACTGACAAAACCGTGTCAGCGACAATTGAATAAGACTTTTACGTTTGGATAACCGGGACTCTCAGCTTTTTTGATAATACATTATATGCGATTGACTCATAGTATGATTTTAAATATCCATAATAAAGTTGAAATGGAGGTCATATTATGAGTCAATTTTATAAGTTAAATGAGTTAAAAGAAGCAAAGCAATTAATTGCAAACAATCCTAGGTTTCGTACGGTTTGTTTTAATTTTGAAGTTGGAAAGGGACTTCCAAAGCATAGCCATAACGGATATGCAACGATTCATGTTATTAAAGGTGAAATCAGCATGAGTTTTAGTAATGGTGAAAGCTATGAGTTGAATAGTGGTGACTTTTTAGAGTTTGATGCTCGTATTGAACATGATGTTTTAGCAACGCTAGAAAGTCAGGTATTAGTTACAATTTCTGCATCATTAGAATAATAAGGAAATGATTATGAAGAAAATCATCCTACTATTTTTGATGGTAATGATTCAATCTTACTCAGTGTTGGCCCAGTCAGCGGTTGTTGCGATGACTGAGAATCAAGTCGTCATGATTAATTTAGAAAACAATAAGACTACTATCTTGAATCAAGGGGATAAATTTCTTAAACCTCTTATATCAGAAAGTAAATCGTATGTTGCCTATCAAGATGAAAAATCCAATTTATATATATCGTCACTTGTTAATAATGAAGAAATGTTAATTAAAGTGGAGGGTGTTAAAGATTATATCTGGCATGAAAATCAGTTAATCTTCTCAAAGAATGAAGGGAATGTGTATCAATTTAATCTAGAGACTCATGAATTTTCACTCTTTCTTGAAAGAGCAGGGTATGTATACGATGAATTGAAGATGAATAATCAGGGCGTCCTATTTGCGAAGAAATATGCTATTGTGCCTGATTATAATTGGCCGATTGGGATTGTAGAATATGATTCAAAGAGTCTTGATGAATCAATTTTAATTGGTTATGAACCTGTGACGAAAACATCGATTGGTTTTAACCCTTCAATTGCAAAACTCTCTTCAGATGGAAAGTTGATCTATATTTGGTGTAAGCCAAATTCAGGATCAATCACAGCAGATGGTGTTAATTTAGGGATGTATGATACGTCTAATGATACATTTATAAAATTTAATCAGATTACAATGCTAGTTTATCTCGACAATTTAGCGATTAATCCGATATCCAATGATGTGGTCGCCCTTATAGAAGGTGAAGGCCGAGTTATGAATGAGAATAAGCATCTCTATTTTTTTAAGGTTAAAAGTCAAGAAATGATTCCAATATTATCAAATGAAATGACAGCCATGAGTCCTATATTTTCATTTGATGGTTCTAAGTTATATTATTCAGCGGGATTAGAAGTACCGAAAGAATATAAACCATTTGAACTTGGCAGTAATCATCTTTATGTCTATGATTTAACCACTAAGAAATCAACACAACTAACCCAAAGTAAAAAAACTTTTGATTTTTATCCACAAGAAATTGAAAATAATGAGTTAGTGTTTCTACAATTTGTAGGGAAAGATAAATTAAACTTAGTACGACGATTAGCCGATGGAAAAGAAGTCACATTACTTGAAAATTTAAACACGAATTTTCAATATTATGGTCATTTAGAAGGAAATCAAATTTTAGATGTAAAAAAATAAAACGCAAGACGTGATTCCGTCTTGCGTTTTATTCTGTTTCATAGCCCCCATCATTGATTCCATCTAAATCATATATCTTGGTGTAAAAGTAGGGGATTCTAGCAGCAATGAATATAAATAGGAAGGTAGCTTTGATATGACAAGAATTCATTATAGAAACTATATATAATTAAAATGAGAGAAGCGGATTAGGATAATCTTGATTTTATATGATATTTTTAGAATCATTTTTAAACCCCTTGATTTAGAAAACGATTTCAATTAAAATAGAAGTATGATGAAATTGGTATATACCATTTTAAATTGTCATATAAGTAAACACTGAAAGAGGCGGATAAATAGTGAAGAAAGTGGATAAGAACTCAAAAGTTCCACTTCATATTCAGCTCTCTTCTATTATTAAAGAGATGATTGAAACAGAAGAATTAAAAGAGGGAAGTTTTTTAATGTCTGAACGAGACATTTGTAAGCATCAAGAAATTAGTAGAATGACTGTTAACAAAGCGATTTTAAGTTTAGTCAATGAAGGACTTTTAAATCGTCATCAAGGTAAAGGAACATTTGTAGCATATAAAAAGAAAAAACATCGATATCAAAAGTTAGAAGGTTTTACAGAAATCATGACTAAACGAGGATATCAAGTTGAAAATGAATTGCTTGTGTTTAATCTAGATACTTATTCTAAAAATGTAAGAGAGAAGTTAAATTTATTAAACTTAGATTCGTTAGTTTATAAGATTAAACGTCTCCGTTCAATCGACAACGATCCATTCATTCTTGAGACTGTATATATTAATCAAGATATGTGTCCGGATTTAACAGAAAACTTAATAAAAGAAAACTCATTATATCAACTATATAAGGAAAGGTATCAGCATAAGATTGTAAGGGCGGAGCAAGTGATTACGCCTGTTATGATTACTAAAGAGCAAGCCGGTTTATTACAGTGTGAAATTAATACTTTAGCACTTAAAATTGACCGTGTTGTTTATACAGAGTTTGAGGAAGTGATGGAGTATACATCGTCTATTTTCCTAACGGATAAACATGAGTTTGAAGTTGTATTGAATGAAAATTAATAAAAGAGGTGGAGTATGTACGCAATAGTAAACGGAAAGATTATTATGCCAGATAAAGTTCTTGAAAATAAAGTTTTAGTTTTTAATAAACAAATTGTCGAAATTAGTGATGAAGTTCCTGCTAATCATGAGGTGATTGATGCAAGAGGGAATTATGTTGCACCGGGACTTATTGATGTTCATGTTCATGGAAGTTGTGGAGCTGATACGATGGATCAAAGTGTAGAGGCTATTCAAACGATTAGTGAAGGGATTGTTAAGAATGGTGTGACATCTTTTTTACCGACAACAATGACGATGAGCCCTGAGGATATTTATGGAGCATTAAAAGTGGTTCGTGAATGTATGAGTAAAGAATTTGATGGAGCAAAAGTTATGGGAGCCCATATGGAAGGTCCATTTATTAATGCCATTTATAAGGGGGCTCAACCGGAACAATATATTGTAAAGCCAAGTTATAAATTTATTGAGGATTATACGGATGTTATTAAATTAGTTTCATACGCTCCGGAGATGGACGATGATTATTCATTTACAAAGGAAGTAAAAGACAAAACTGATATTACGTTATCGATTGGTCATACAAATGCAACTTATGATCAGGCGATGGAAGCTATAGATTATGGAGTATCTCATGTGACACATTTATTTAATGCCATGACACCACTCAATCATCGTGAGCCAGGAGTTGTCGGAGCAGCTTTAACAAGCGATTGTTATTGCGAAATGATTGCTGACAAGATTCATATTAATAAAAGCTTATTCCAGTTTGTTTTAGATAATAAAGGTAAACATAAAGTTGTTTTAATTACGGACAGTATGAGAGCAGGTTGTATGAAAGACGGAAAATATGACCTTGGTGGACAAGATGTGTATGTTAAAGATGGAGCGGCACGACTTGAAAGTGGAAGCTTGGCAGGTAGTGTTTTAACATTGAATAAGGCAGTTTATAACTTCTTACAAAATACGAATGCTACGATTAATGAGGCAATTCATATGGCTTCTTTAAATCCAGCCACATCAATTGGAATTGATGATTATAAAGGAAGTTTACATGTGGGAAAAGATGCGGATATCTCAATCTTTGATGAGGAAATGAACTGTCACTTAGCAATTTCAGAAGGTCGTATTATTTTTAATCATTTAGCGTAGAGGGGTGTTAATGATGAGAATTTTAGTATGTGAAAATTATGATGAAATGAGCAAAAAAGCAGCACAAATGATTTTAAGTCAAATTACATTAAAACCAAATTCTGTTTTAGGGTTAGCAACAGGAAGTACGCCAATTGGGATGTATGGAAATTTGGTTAAAATGTATCAAAGTGGTGTATTAGATTTTTCAGAAGTCCAAACTTTTAACTTAGATGAATATTATGGACTTCCTGAAAGCAATGATCAAAGCTATCATTATTTTATGAATGAACATCTATTTAAGCATGTGAATATTTTAAAGGAAAATATTCATATTCCAAATGGGATGGCTTCAGATATTGAAGCGGAATGTGCAAATTATGATGCAGCTATTGCAAACTCTGAAGGAATTGATATTCAGGTTCTTGGAATTGGAAACAATGCTCATATTGGATTTAATGAGCCAACGATTCTATTTGAAAAAGGAACTCATGTGGTAGAATTAGATGAATCAACAAGAGAAGCAAATGCTAGATTCTTTAATAGTTTAGAAGAGGTACCAAAGCAAGCTATTACAATGGGAACAGGATCAATTTTTAAAAGCCGAAAAATTATGTTACTGGCTTCAGGAGCAGGTAAGGCCAAAGCAATCTATGATACAGTGCATGGAAAAGTACGTCCGGAAGTTCCAGCTTCTATTTTACAATTCCACAGTGATATTGTTTTAATTTTAGATGCTGAGGCGGCGAGTTTACTTTCTGAAGAGGACTATAAACGATGTTAATAAAAAAGGGAGTATTTCAACAACGAAATACTCTCTTTTTTTCTATTAAATTATATAAAATATCATTTTTTTCTCTTTTTTTATAAAAAACACTTGAAATAGAAAACGATTTCATTTAAACTATAGATGCACAATTGGTATAGACCACTTAGAAAAGGCATTTTATCATAACCAGTTGATGGACAAATATTTTGCATAAAAATAATGATCTATGGATAGAGCTTATTATTTTTATCGATATCTTAATAAAGTGTAGGGGGAAGTAATATGATTAAGTTTTTACAACGCATTGGAAAATCACTGATGCTACCGATCGCTTGTTTACCAATTGCAGGATTAATGTTACGTCTTGGACAACCAGACGTTATTGAAGCATTAGGATCAGGAGCGTTTGTTGAAAATGTTCTACCGTATTTTGCAGCAGCTGGGTCTGCATTATTTAATAATTTACCACTATTATTTGCAGTAGGGGTTGCCGTAGGTTTATCAGATGATCAAAATGGTGCAGCTGGACTTGCAGGGGTCATTACTTACTTAACGTTAACAAATGTAACAGCAACATATTGGACAAATAACTATGCAGAGGCAGTGGCTGAAACATTAGATATTTCATTCTTAGGTGGTATCTTAGCTGGGGTTATTGCAGGATTATGTTATAACCGATTCCGTAATACTAAGTTACCAGAATTCTTAGCGTTCTTTGGGGGACGACGTTCAGTTCCAATTATGGCTGGTTTAATTTCATTTGTTGTTGCAATTCCATTAGCAATGATTTGGCCAACGATTCAAAATGCTTTATCGGATGCTTCAGTTGGAATTGCCGGAATGGGAGCCTTTGGTGTTGCAGGATTCATGTTCTTTAATCGTTTATTAATTCCAATGGGATTACACCATGTATTAAACTCATTCTTCTGGTTCCAATTAGGGGAATACAATGGAGTAACAGGTGACTTAAACCGCTTCTTTGAAGGAGATCCAACGGCTGGTCATTTTATGGCAGGATTCTTCCCAGTTATGATGTTTGGTTTACCTGCTTTAGCACTTGCAATCTACTTTGCAGCTAAAAAAGAAAAACGTAAAGCAGTGGGAGGAATGTTACTATCACTTGCTTTAACAGCTTTCTTAACAGGGGTAACAGAGCCACTAGAATTTTTATTTATTTTCTTATCACCAGTTTTATTAGTCGTGCATGCAGTACTTTCTGCAATTTCAGGATTTATTGTTGATTCATTAGGAATCTTACATGGATTTACATTCTCAGCAGGATTTATTGATTATGCAATTAACTTTAATTTTGCAACTAAACCACTATTAATCTTATTAGTTGGATTAGGAATGGCAGTTTTATACTTTGTAGTATTCTACTTCTTAATTACAAAATTAAACTTACCAACACCAGGTCGTGAAGAAGATGACGAGGAGTTCACTGAAAATACAGTAATTTCAGGAGATTATAATGAACTTGCTAAAAAATACATTGAAGGTTTAGGTGGAAGTCAAAACTTAGTTAAAATCGATAACTGTGCAACACGCCTTCGTCTAGAAGTAAAAGATGCTACATTAGTACAGGATAAAGCATTAAAAGCAATTGGAGCACGCGGAGTTGTTAGATTAAGTAAAACAAATGTTCAAATCATTGTTGGAACAAATGTAGAATTCGTTGCAGATGCAATGAAAGCATTAGTTTAATATCAAAAAAAGGAGTCGAATATCGGACTCCTTTTTTATATATAATCAGAAAATAACCCGACGTATTTTATACAATCAAGAGTAGGATCTTTAGAATGAAGAAAAAGATAAATGGATGAATCTAATAACTGCTCATGTTGAGAAAAAAAAGAACAATCTCCGTATTTGATAGCTTTGATTAAACGAGGAAGCTCCGCAATTAAAGCATCAATAGGGTTTAAATTTTTAGTTGGATGAATGAAATCAACATCGATATAAATATAATACAGATATTTTTTTTCATCATAAGTTGTCCATTCACCTAATAATTTAAATTCACTAGAAATTAAATGTTGATACATGAATTCATGGTTGATACAAAGAAATAAGTCTGAGATATTAGGATCATGTACTAATGTGTATCGTCTAGGAATAATTTGATTAAAATTATTTAATTCATCATTAATCCAAATATAATCAGATGTAGCTTCATTCATCTATATGCCCCCTTTTAATATAATTTATGAGAGAATATAGGTGAGCGGAACATGTAAGGGAGGATATTTATGCTAGAAATTATTGCAATGACATTAGAAGATGCAAAAACAATTGAAGAATGTGGAGCTGATCGAATTGAACTAGTTAGTGCCTTAACAGAAGGGGGATTGACGCCAAGCTACGCTATTATTGAGAGTGTTGTGAAAAGTGTGAAAATTCCAGTCAATGTCATGGTTAGGCATCATGCTAAAAGTTTTAATTATAGTAATGAGGAAGTAGATTTAATGATTCGGGATATCGAAATCATTAAATCATTGGGCGCAAATGGGATTGTTCTTGGACTATTAGATGGTCAAAATCAGATTGAGGAACAACAACTTAAACAACTTTTAAATGTTTGTAATGGATTAGAAGTTACGTTTCATAAAGCCATAGATGAAACAAATGTACTTGAAAGTGTTCAGACATTATCTAAATATCCACAGATTACAAATATTTTAACGGCAGGGGGACTGAATCATATTACGAAGAATGGCGATGTGATTAAACAAATGATTGCCAAGTCAGGACACATTAACGTTTTATTAGGAGGAGGACTAACTCTTGATAATTTCAATTTGATAAAAACAGAGACAGGGGCTACAGACTTCCACTTTGGAACAGCAGTTAGAATAAACAAATCTCCATTTGGTGAAATTGATAAACAAGAGCTTTTGAGATTAGTTAATTTAGCCAAAAAATAGCATACTTTTAGATATTTTTTTATACAAAGAGTTAGTTATACGTTAAAATATAAGGTAATCATTTGTAAATAAGGTTCGGAGGATACGTTATGTTTTTAACAATTGGAGAAAAAATTCGTCAAGTACGTAAACAGTATGGATTAAAACAAGTTGCCTTTGAATCGTTTGGATTTTCACGTGACTATATTAGTATGTTAGAAACAAATAAAAGATCTTTAAATGAAGAAATGAAACAACTCATGTATGATGCATTAGATCAATTAACAAATGGATTGTTTAAAGAGAATTATACGTATGAACAATTTTGTTTAACACCAGAACAACAAGCAGAAATTTGGTTAGAGGAACATTGCACGTTAGAGTACGGTCTAAGTGATTATGAGATATTTAATGAAGTTGCGACAAAATATGAATTATTTCAACCACTTATTAATTTGAATGAGAAAATAGCAATTCATTATTACACTACTCGTGATCATCAGAGATCAAATGAATACTTTTTAAAGGCTATTTCATATTGTAATCAAACGGATATCAACCCAGCTAAATATTATAATTTGGTTGGAGTAAACTTTAATCAGCTGGGGCAGTATAAAGATGCCATTGCACAATATAAGATAGCTAGTTATTTCTTATCAGAAGAGACAGGAAGTCTTAAATATAAAAATTTATATGATATGTCTACTAGTTATTTATATGATGGAGATTGTGAACAAAGCTTAATTTATATTGATGAAATAATGAATCAGAATGAAGATATAATGGCAAAAGGTTCATCATATTTATTAAAAGGGATGATTTTACAAAAACAAAATAAGGATGAAGAGGCCAAAAAAATATTATTAGAGTTCATTGAAAATCCATTTTGTCCTCCAATTTTAGGACATGCTTATCATAATCTAGCCTATTTAGAATACAATAATGGATTTTATGAAGAAGCTTTAAAATATTTAGATTTATCATTGAAGTATAGAGAGAACTATTCACATAACAGTGTGACTAACTCTATAGTAGGTGAAATTAATTATCGATTGAAAAAATATGAAGAAGCTAAATCAATTTTTAATGAAATTAAAAGAGATATTTTTACAAGTGCTCATATGGACCAAAAAGAGGATTTTATTACATGGGGACTTCAAATGTATCTTGATTTAAAGGATTTTGATTCAATTAAATCTTTATTTGAAGAAGTAAAATAGTTAATCAAACAAGCATTAGCTATTCCCTCAACTTTATTGTTGATGGAAAAACAACTTTATAAAACAATTATTAACGAGAGTTTAATTAAACCAGATAAAGTGTTACAGTATACTTCATTAATAAAATCTCTATGATGGAAAATGTCACAGATTTCGACAAAAATCTGTGACATTTTTTAAATTCAAAATTTGTGGGAAACTAAGTATAATAGAGCTTGTGAGA
This sequence comes from Turicibacter sp., assembly GCF_017941855.1. Lineage (NCBI taxonomy): Bacteria > Bacillati > Bacillota > Erysipelotrichia > Erysipelotrichales > Turicibacteraceae > Turicibacter > Turicibacter sp. The sequence goes on from NZ_JAGAVR010000008.1 coordinate 76,899, forward strand.
TGAAGTGATGAGTAAATTAATTAGAGGTTTTTTATTTATTAAAGAAACTTAGGGGTAAGTTTTTGGGTTAGTGTTATGTTATTCAATTAGTCGTTTATTTATTTCTCTTAACTAGTGGGACAGATAAGAGCAAAAAAAGAGTGTTAGTAGGGGTACTAACACTCTTTTTTTGTCTAAAAAGCAATAATATTCAATAGGATTAAACAGGTTAGTAGAGCAGGAATAGAAAGTAAATAAACTAGTTTCTTTTTGCTTTCGCTACTGTTATGGAATATAGTGACAAGACAGATTAATACTAAATCAATTGTTAAAAAGAGGGTTATTACATTGTGTGAGATTTTTAGGTCCCAAATACCAGGAATAAAGAACTCCATCAAGGTTAAAAGGGTGATAATAAGAATTCCCCATAAACTTTTAGATAAATCTAATTCGTGTGATTCATTATTGCGACAAGAAAAATATACACATTGAACTAAAACTACTGAGGTAAATAAGTAAGGACTTAATAAAAAAAGTTGATAAATATACTCTATGATAAACTGAAAATTCAATAGTTAACACACCCTTTCATTAATTTTTATGTAAGCTAAATTTTTGATATGATAACTATTTTAAGCACCAAAAAAGCAGGAAACTCCCTGCCTAAAGTAATTGCGATTTAAAAAATGATTCTGTTGACTCAAATAATAATGCTAAGTAATTAAGAGTCTCAAATCCATGACTTGCACCGGTGATTGTAATGAGTTGTGCTCGATTATTGTAGTATTTCAAATATTCATAAGAAGTCTCGATTGGAACAGTTAAATCTTTATCCCCATGAACTAATAAAACAGATCCTTCAAATTTCTGTGCCGTTTCATAAACGTGTAAGTTAATATCTTGAGTGAAGAATTTCATACCGACTTGTAGAGTTCCCCATGGAAGATAACCAGATTCCTTTATCTCTTCCGTTATTTGTTTTCCAAGTAAAAATCCATTTCTAGCCATGTCAGGAATAAAACCAGCGGGTGCCCATAAGCAAAGTGACTGAATATCATGTGGACGAAGTCCTGCTAATAGACTAGCAACGCAGCCACCCATACTCATTCCAAGAACACCAATACGCTTTGAGTCAATATACTCAAGTGAGCGAACATAATTTAAAATAGCATGGGCATCTTCAAGTTCGGTACTTACAGACATATCTGAGAAATCACCGTCGCTTTCACCACTTCCCATAAAATCAAAGCGATAAACTGCAATACCAGCAGTCTCTAATCGTTTAGCCAATCTTACGAAGCTAAATCCAAATTCACAACGATTAGCTGTGAAACCATGAAATAAAATTATAGCTGGAATAGAAGAACTTATTTGATTAGGAAGGTGTTCAGTCCCACGTAAAACAAATCCATCTCTTACAAACTCAATAGCTTTCATCATTTAAAAATCCCCCCTAGTATGATTACTAAACTTACTATACCACGAAGGCAATGAATAGTTAAGTAAACGTTTTTATTATTATTGAGAAGTATAAATAAAAGACTATAATAAAATAAAGGAGGATGAAATATGAAGTATCCGGTTGGATTTATTGGTAGTGGTAATATGGCGATGGCGATGTTAAAAGGATTATTGAAATCTGAATTAATATTATCAAATGATATTTTGATGTCTAATCCTAGCCAGACAAAAGTTAATCGATTTGTTGAAGATTATAAAATAAATGGGACAACTTCAAACCAAGATGTTGCAAATTTATGTCAAATTGTTATTTTAGCAGTTAAGCCATATTTATATCCCGCTATTATTGATGAAATTAAAGAAAGTATTCATAAAGAAACCATTATTGTGAGTATTGCAGCAGGACCAACACTTCAAATGATTGAGGACTATTTTCAAAAAAGTATTAAGGTAGTTCGTACAATGCCAAACACACCAGCACAAGTCGGTGAAGCGATGTCAGCAATTATACCAAATCGCAATGTTACAGAAAATGAGTTAAATCAAGTGATTGCTATTTTTAATAGTTTTGGAAAATGTGAAGTGGTGTCTGAAGTATTAATTGATTCCGTTATTGCTGTGAGTGGATCATCACCTGCTTATGTTTATATGATGATTGAAGCAATGGCTGATGCTGCTGTTTTACAAGGGATGCCACGAAATCTTGCTTACGAATTTGCTGCACAAGCAGTGCTTGGAGCGGCGAAAATGGTACTAGAAACAGGGATGCATCCAGGGGGATTAAAAGATCAAGTTTGTTCACCAGGTGGCACAACAATTGAGGCAGTTGCTAAATTAGAACAAGAGGAATTTAGAGCAAGTATTATGAATGCTATGGAAGCTTGTGCAAAGAAATCTAAAAAAATGAGTAAATAAAAAAGACACGCTTTAAAACTAGCGTGTCTTTATAGGCTATTTATATAATTTATCTTCTTTTTTCTCAAATTTTTTTTCCTCATGATGTTGTTCTTTATGATGAATTTCCATTTCATGAATTTTTTCTTTAATACTCATTAAGGCCATCTCATTTTTAAAAATTTATTATAGTTAGCTCTCTATAGTGTATTTATTAAAAAAATATAAAATAGAAATTTTATTGGATAGTTACATAAATTTACACTTGCAAAAGAATAGAATATAGTTTATGATTTAATTAATTAAAAAATAAATAGGTTTTAGATAGAGGTGCGGTAACTAAGAGTACTATTGAAGAGTGAAGACGTAGACGCAATAGGAAAGGAGTTCTCGCCGAAGCCTATCATCGATACTTTAAGGTGATAGAGCTGGTGTTATGTAAAATATACTTAACACTGTCACAAAATATTTTGTGGTGAGCTATCATTTAAGATGAATGCATTGTATATCGATTAAATGATATATTAAAATTCAAAGTCTTGAGTGATTTGCTCAAGGCTTTTTTTTATTAAAGCCAACCATAAAAATTGTGGAGGGCTATCATTTGAGCATTCAAAAGTAAACGCACGTTATGTGATTATTTCTGAAAAGTCTTGAGTGATACTCAAGACTTTTTTTATTGTGAAGCTCTTGCACCTCATACCATCCAAGAAAAGATGGGGACAATGCTTTATTGGATGTTAAAAACCTGAAGGGAGATTAATATATGTTAAGTCTTAGAAGAGCCAGAAGTATTGAAACTGAGGCAGGTGCGAAAAAAGAATTTAAAGTACCACATACGCTAGTTATTATTTCTTTTATCTTAGTCATCGTTGCCGTAGCAACATGGATATTACCAGCTGGGATGTATGAGCGAGTGGTTAATGATTTAGGTCGAACAGTCGTTGTGGATGGATCGTTCCAATACATCGAGCAATCACCGCAAGGATTATTTAGTTTATTACAAGCTCCATTAGAAGGAATTGTAGGAGCTTCAGAAATTATTGCCTTTTTATTTATCGTAAGTGGAGCAATTGCTATTATTACAAAAACACGTGCAATTGATGCTGGAATTACAAGTGCCGTTAAATCGTTCCATGGAAAAGAGATGTTAATGATTCCGTTTATTATGGGATTATTCTCATTAGGTGGCGCAGTTTTTGGAATGACGGAAGAGGCAATTCCATTTATTGCAATGTTGATTCCACTTTGTTTAGCTTTAGGTTATGACAGTATTATGGCGATGGCTATTTCTTATGTTGGATGTATTGTTGGTTTTGCTACAGCAATGATTAATCCATTCTCAGTAGGGGTTGCTCAAAGTATTGCAAATGTTCAAGCTGGATCAGGTGTGGGATTCCGTACTCTAATTTGGGCAGTTACAACTTTAGCATCTATTCTATTCTTAATGTGGTATGGTCGTCGTATCAAACGTAATCCAGAATTAAGTCCCGTTTATGAAATTGATCAGTCACGTCGTGAAGCATTAAAAGAATCAACTGAAGAACATATCGAGTTTACAGTAAGACATAAAATTATTTTATCTTCGATTTTAGTTTGTTTAGCTGGAATTGTCGTTGGAGTACTAAAATTTGATTTTGCTATTCCAGAAATCGCGGCTTTATTCTTAGCTACAGGAATCGTGGCAGGATTTATTGGACGTTTAAGTTTTGATGATATGGCAACATCGTTTGTAAGTGGAGCAAAAGATATGATTGGAGCAGCTATTGTGGTTGGATTTGCTCGTGGAATCGTGATTCTTGCACAAGATGGTCAAATTATTGATACAATTCTTTACCAATTATCAAACTTCATCGGTCAATTACCTTCGTTAATTGCGGGATATGTCATGTTCTTTGTTCAAATGTTTATTAACTTCTTTATTTCATCAGGTTCAGGACAAGCAGCTTTAACAATGCCGATTATGGCGCCACTTGGTGAGTTAGTTGGAATTACACCGCAAACATCAATTTTAATTTTCCAATTTGGTGATGGATTCTCAAATGCGATTTTCCCAACAAGTGCAGTCTTAATGGCTTGTTTGGGGGTAGCAGGTATCCCATGGTCAAAATGGATTAAATGGATTTTACCACTACAAGTTATCTTTGGAGTAATTGCTATTATCTTTATTACAATTGCTATTTTAATGGGTTGGTCATAATATTAATTTTGCTAGGCATTTTCTTTATAGAGAATGCCTAGTAAACTATAGTTGAACTTAAAATGAAAAATGAATTAGAATAAGAAGAAATCTATCAATAGATTTTTGTATACAGGAGGGGCATTATGAAAGAACAATTATTGCAAATTAGTGAAGAGCTTAAACAAAGATTATGGGAAATGAGTGACTATATTCATGATCATCCTGAGCTTGGAAACCAAGAGTTCGAAGCTGTAAATACATTAACTTCATTTTTAAAAGAACATAATTTTTCAGTTGAAGTAGGTGTTGCAGGATTAGAAACAGCATTTACAGCGGTTTACGATAGTAAAAAACCTGGATTATCTGTCGCTTATTTATGTGAGTATGATGCATTACCTGATTTAGGTCATGGATGCGGTCATAATATGATTGGTGTAATGAGTGCTGGAGCAGGGGTTTTATTGAGTAAAATTATCGATGAAGTTGGTGGAAAAGTTTATGTTTTTGGAACGCCAGCTGAAGAAACAAATGGCGCTAAAGTAACCATGGCTGAGGCAGGATTATTTAATGAGATGGATGCTGTTATGATGGTTCATCCGGATGGATATACAACAGAAAGTGGAACATCTTTAGCAATGGAAGCTTTACAATTTGATTACACAGGACGTCCTTCTCATGCAGCAGCGAGCCCAGAGAATGGAATCAACGCTTTAAATGCGGTTATTCAATTATTTAATGGAATTGATGCATTACGCCAACATGTTAAATCAGATGTTCGTATGCATGGGATCATTACAAATGGTGGGGTAGCAGCGAATATTGTACCAGAACATGCCACAGCACAATTTTATATTCGTGCAGCAACGAAAGAATACTTAGCAGTTGTTAAAGAAAAAGTTTTAAACATTGCACAAGGTGCTGCTTTAATAACAGGAACAACAGTAGAGATTAGTAACTATGAATTATCTTATGATGATTTAAAAACGAATCAAGTATTATCAAATGCATTTAATGAAAATTTACGTCAACTTGGAATCACAGATATTCATCCAGCTAAAAAGGAAACTGGATCAGTCGATATCGGAAATATTAGTAACATTTGTCCAACGATTCATCCCTATATTGGAATTGGTGATTGTAAGATTGTTGGACACTCACAACAAATGGTTGATGCAACCGTTACAAGTCTTGCACATGAACGTCTAGTCATTGCAGCATTAGCTTTAGCATATACAGGATATGACGTGTTAAGCGAATCAATTAAATTAAAATAAAATACTTTTATATGCCACCTCATCTCGTTAATAGGATAGGTGGCTTTTTTACAAAAATTACTTAAATATAGGCGAATATAAGCTACTTTTTTAGCCTAATAATAGTATATAATAGAGTTATAATTTAGTATGAAATAACAATAATAGGAGGAGTTATGAAGATTAATTGGGATAAAAAATATACTACCATTGCGATATATGCTTTTATTGTCATTTGTTTCAGTATTGTTTTTGCTAACATTATATCAAAATTAGATGCTTTTACAGGAAAGATGAGCCAAATAATGGCCGTTTTTCAACCATTTATTATTGGTTTTATCATCGCTTACTTAATTAATTTTATCTTGAAATTTTATGAGGATAGAGTCTTTAAGAAGTTTATTAAAGGTTCAAAAAAATCTCTGCGTGGGGTAGCGGTTATATTATCATATTTAACTGCAAGTTTAATTTTTTATGTCTTTATTCAATTCGTGGTTCCACAATTAGTCGAAAGTATTACAGGGTTAGTTAATGACATTCCAAGATATCTATATGATATGAAAGTAATACTCGAACAGACGTTAAATGAGACGGATATTAGTCCAGAATACATGACGTTAATCAATGATAAATTAACAGAAATTACGAACTGGGTGCTCCAATTAGTCACAAATCTTCTACCAATTATCGGTGGAATCGTCATGGCTTTTGCATCGAGTGTATGGAATATTATTTTAGGAATTATCATTTCGGTTTATTTACTGGTTGATAAAGAAAAGTTCTTTGCACTTGGAAAGAAAGTAGTCGTTGCATTATTTAATGATAAACATGCAAATATTATCTTAAATCTTGCTAATCGCACTAATTTGACATTTGGAAAATTTATTGGTGGAAAGATTATTGACTCAGCTATTATTGGGGTTTTAACCTTTATAATCTTAACAATCTTTAAAATGCCATATTCATTATTAATCTCTGTTATTATTGGAATAACGAATATTATTCCATTCTTTGGACCATTTATTGGAGCTATTCCATCAGCGATTATTATTTTATTCATTTCGCCAATTAAGGCAGTATGGTTCGGGGTTATTATCCTTGTGATTCAACAAATTGATGGGAATATTATTGGACCTAAAATTTTGGGTGACTCAATCGGAATTTCAGCTTTCTGGATTTTATTCGCTATCTTAGTTGCAGGGAAACTATTTGGATTAGTTGGAATGATTATTGGAGTTCCAATGTTTGCACTAATTTATTCAATCGTTAAAGATGTCATTGAAATTCGTTTAAGTAAAAAGGGATTACCGACAGACACAACAGAATATTTAAAATATAAAAAGGAACTATCTTAAATTAAAGATAGTTCCTTTTTATATTTTTAAAATCAATGAGTAGAAATTTAGAAAGAAAGGGAAACTATTAGCAACGAATAAAATTTGTAAAATAGGAGTTGTCTATCTAAAATGGTTAAAAAAAGTATTCTCTTTCTGTTTATTTTATTCATGACTTTTACAACAATATCAACGACTCATGCAATGAGCAATGATATTGTCAATATTCCAGATCAAAGTTTGAAAATCGCTTTAAATGAAGCATTAGGGAACTCGAGTGAAAGTGATATAACGAAAAAACAATTATCAACATTGAAGGTAGCAAATTTAAATGGTAAAGGAATTTCTAATTTAGAAGGATTACAGTATGCAACTAATTTGACGTTACTTAGACTGCAAGATAATCAAATATCCGACTTGTCCCCATTAACGAATTTAAGCAAGCTTAATTACCTTATTTTAACCAATAACAAAATTCAAGATATCTCGGCTCTCTCTCATTTAGTTAATTTAAGTTTATTAAATATTGCGAGTAATGAGATAAGGGATTTAGGTCCTTTATCTAATCTAGATGAATTAGTTTATTTGTACCTAGCTGATAATAACCTTTATGATATGACTCCTGTCACAGAGATGGAGGATTTAGAGATTATTGATTTTTCTAATAATCACGTGAAAGATATTAGTCGGTTTAAAAGTTTAGCTCAGTATTTGTATGGATGGGGCCATGAACAGACTATCGATTTAGGAGAATATTCTGTGAAAAAAGGGGATACATTAAAAATAAAAAATCCTATTTTAGATTTTAATGGTCCTGTTGGAAAAGTAAATGTTGAAGATGGTTATTATGATTTGAAAACAGATGAAGTAGTATGGGAGAATATTCAAGAAAGCCAAGATCTAAAGTTTACTTTTTCAGAAATAGCCTCTTCATCTGATGGGGTAGAAATTGAGTTTGATGGAACAGTTTTTCTTCATGTTAATCTAGATTTAGGACAAACTCCCATCATAAGTGGAGCAACTGATTTAACCTTGAGTGTTGGGACCCCTTTTAATTCATTAGAAGGTGTTACAGCTTATGATGCAGAAGATGATGATTTGACATCTCAAATTCAAGTTAGGGGAATGGTAGATATTAATATAGTTGGACGATATGAACTGATTTATTCAGTGATGGATTCTAGTGGAAATACGACGACGGTTACGAGAATCATTTCGGTATTGCCATCAAGTAGTATCATCAATGAACTTCCAGTCATTCAAGCTAGGGATAAAATTATTAAAGTTGGTGATGCATTTGATCCATCAGAAGGTGTTACTGCGTATGATATTGAAGATGGAAATTTAACTTCTGAAATCAAAATTATTGAAAATAATGTGAATGCATCTGTTTCAGGTACGTATCATATCACGTATCAGGTTAGTGATCGTGATGGAGCATTGGTCACGAATTCTGTTACAATTACTGTCATGAATCAGGTTACACCCAACACAGGATTTAATAGCTGGCTCCTTCTTGGTATCGGAGTTGTATTATGTACAGGTGGAATAGTTTTAAATAGAAGAAAAGAAAATTAGCATAAAAAATAGCTCTACTTTTGGCGTAGAGCTATTTTTTATGTTTTCGTTCATGGTCAATAAGCCATTGTTTTCGATCAAGTCCCCCTACATAGCCTGTTAAAGATTGATTAGCACCAATGACTCGATGACAGGGGATAACAATTCCAATCTTATTCTTATTATTTGCATTTCCAACAGCACGACACGCTTTAGGGTTATTAATTGAATCTGCAACATCTTTGTAGCTTACCAAACTCCCATAAGGAATCTCTGATAAAGCATTCCAAACTGACTTTTGAAATTCAGTTCCCTCTAATACACAATCAAGCTCGAATTTCACTCGCTCACCTTTAAAATATTCATCAAGTTGAATCAAAGTTTTCTTAAGAATTTCAGGTTGCACTGTTGTCTCTTGAATCTTATCCACAAACCACAATTCACGTAAAAAATGCTCATCTGTTATTATTTCAATTAAGCCAATAGGTGACTCATAATAACCAATAAATTTACTCATACTTCATCAAAACCTCCTCATATCGTGAATGTTCATTCACTGTGTTTCGAGGATTTTAAATCCTTTATTAACATAAAAACTAGTTGATTTCACATTATCTTTATAAATGCAGAGGCTTAGACGATTTATAATTGAAATAAGTGATTAAAACATGGAAAATTAAGAAAATAATCATAGGAATAATTGCTAAAAAATTACGAAGTAGGATAGCTCCTAATATAAAATAGATAACAGGAACAATGGACATGGCTAATAAAATAGTTAATGTTTTACGCCCTAAAAATAATAATCCCCACAGGAGATAATAAAAAATTAAAAATAGAGCTATAATAGACACTAAACTCATAGAAATTACAGGCTGATTGATAGGCTCAAAGAAAATTAACAAACCAATAAAAATAAATTGGGCACCATGTTCAATCATATCAAGTGTTCTATGTGAATTAGGAGACGTTTCAGAACCGAATTTTTCTAAAAATATAAAATATAAAACATTAGGTAACATGGGTAGTAAAACAAGAAGAAATCCTGCCATAGAAAAATTAAATGATAGATTCATTTTTAACTCCTTTAGTTGTGGTTATTTAGAAAAGTATTTATCAATTTGATGCATCATAGATTCTTTATTTTCATTAAACTGTTTAAAACGGTGACCGTTAGCTCCTGAAGGGTGTGGAAATCCCTTTAGGATGTGCGATTCATTTATTAAACCTTCTTGTGCTAAATAAAGTAGAACTTCTTCAACACTTTTCCCAAGAGGAATAATTAAAACAGGATCGAGTTTATTTAATTCAGTTATAAAGTTATCTTTTACATAGGACATCAACATAGGCGATTTTAATAGATTAGGTGTATGACCTGTATAATTTTTTCCTTTTACAAATACAGAATAAGGGATAAGCGATATTGTATGAAGAAGATCATCATGCTCTTCAAACAGTTCAGAAGCGTTAGTTATCCCCAATTTATCAGTTAAGTTTAATTGATTAAGAAATTGAATTAAATTTTGACGTAGGCTCCCACTAAAACGACCTGCTTTTTTACAACGATATTGAATTTCATCAAGTGATAGATTTTCTTCAAAACAGCTTCTAGCTTCAGAGATAGCCCTTGACATCTGTTCAAATCCAGGTGTAATTCCTACAATAAAAATCTTTGCTTGAGGATTTAAATATTCATTATGAGGAGCATAATAGATTTCAACAGCCCCCTGTTGTTCAATTAAAAAATCAGGCGTTAACAACTCCTCTTTCGTATACTTCTTTTTTAGGGGTAAAACTTTAATTACATTAGTAAATTGTTTTAGGTTATATTTCATTACTAAATCTCCTTTTATTCTTTTTAAATACTTCCTTACATAAACTAGCAAAAGTAGGGGAGGGATTTTATGAATTTTAAAAATGTGTGGTTTACTTTATTGTGGCGTATCTTAATTATTATTAGTACAGCCTACGGAATTTACGCGGGTGTATTTCTTATAAGTGGAGAAACAAATTTTAAAATTTTATTGTATTACACGATGCAAAGCAATTTATGGTGTTTGATTTTATATAGTTATATCGTAGTTAAAATGTTATATCAGCTAAGAAAACACCAATCAATTCAAAAAAAAATATGCTCATCTTGGCTTAAAGGTGGATTAACATCGGCAATTCTAGTCACCTTTTTATTATACCAATTTATCATTATTCCGTATTGTCTTGAACATGGATCGGTTCATCAAATGTTTTCACCATCAGATATTTCGGTACATTATCTGGCACCGTTTCTCGTTTTTATTGATTTCCTTTTATTTGATCCTAAAAAACAATATAGTTGGTACACCCCATTTCAGTGGCTTAGTATCCCCATCTTATATTTCCTCTTTGTTGTCACGTGTAGTTTTATTCACGTACCTGTTCCAGAGCCCGAGCATCCATTTTTATATTTCTTTTTAGATATAGGAGACATAGGCATCAAAGGATTTAGTTTAAATATGATAAAATTGACATTGCTCTTTCTATCAGCAGGATATTTTACTGTTTTCATAAATGATATTAAAATAGGTAAAAAGTAGCCCTTGCTAATTTAAATGCATGTGATATAATCATCTCAATATCTAAACAAAGGGGAAATCAAGATGTTAAAAAAATTTGCTGCAGATGCATTAGGAATTAGTGATATTGGGAAAATTATTAGTCCAAACGACTATGATAAAGTAATGGCAGATGACTTTATTATGCATGAAGATGATGAAAAAATCTTCTTCTTAATTAAATCAAAAACAGATGAATACTGTTTTACAAACTTAGCTTTAATTCATGTCGATGGTACATCAGCTGTTAGTAGTAAACGTCTAGTGAAACGATATGATTACTATAAACATACGATTAGCCATGTTATGATTGAAACAGCAGGAACAGTGGATTTAGATTGTGAATTAAAATTTGATATCGATAATCAAGAGTTCTCAATTGATGTTAATCGTAATCAATTAGAACAACTAAAAGATATTTATAAAGCTTTAATTAAAATTTCTCATATCATCGAAGAAAATCAGGTATTATTACAAAAATCAGAACAAACATTAAACTTTGCATCCGTTGCATGTGGTTCACAACGTCAAGAAACAGGTAATTTATTAGATCAATTTGTAAAGGTAAACGAATACGCATTTAATTGGATTAAACAATCACGTGAAGCCTACATTCAAAAAGACTTTACAGAAGTATTTGAAAAATATATTAATAACTAAGAAGAGGAATCCTCTTCTTTTTTCACATTGAAAGGAAGAAGGCAATGCAATTTAAACAGATCGAATTATCAGACTTAAATGTACTAGTAAAAATGTATATCGAAACATTCAATGCAGGGCCTTGGAACGATGAGTGGACAGTTGAGACGGCATCCAGACGATTAACACAAATGATTAAATGTCCAGATTCATATGGATTATTAGCGTATGTGGATAATGTTCCTGCTGGAATGATTTTAGGAGCCGAAGAACAATACTATAATGGATTAATGTTTAACATTAAAGAATTCTGCATCAATAATCAGTTGCGAGGAAAAGGGCTTGGAACAAGCATCTATGAAGAATTCGAGAAACGATTGAAGGAAAAAGGAATCAGAGAAATTATCTTACTAACATCTCCTGGGCCTCAAACAGAAGGATTCTATCACAAAAGAGGATTTGAAACATCTAAAGGTATGATTATGATGGGAAAATTAATTGGATAAATAGAAAAAAGACTGAATCGAAATAATTTCGACTCAGTCTTTTTTAATTATGAGAAATGTTTCTTTAATTCCTTAATATCATCTGCTTCAATCCATTCCTCAGTATATCCACAATTTTCACATACATAACGATGTAAACGAGCCACAATTGATAATGTCACGTTAACCATAATATTATTTCCAGTTCCATGAATTAAAACCTTACTCGAGATAAAAATTAATGATTTAAATTCACACTTAGGACAGCATTTAGTCTCTCTCATTTTATAGCTGCTTCATATACTTTGCTATATTAGCTGAATGGTCAACAATTGGTTCGAAAATAGAATACTTACATGACATAATCGTCGTTACACCAGGGCCATGTCCTGCTTTTACACAATCACTGTGCACAATAATTCCAAGTGTCATAGCACCTTTTAAGTAACCGCGACCGTACGTTGTATCACAATCCTTTAATAACACAAGATCTCCAAAACGTAAATGATGAAGCCCTAGACGTCGTACCTCATCCAAATCTCCTGTCATAATATCATAATCCCCAGAATAAGCACTATTAGCTCCAATTCCAGACCCCATTAAATAGGGGGGAATAATCGCTGATACGGGAACTTGCAACTTACCGTTGACCTCTTGTATCTGTAATTTCTGTAATAAAATAGGATCAAGATTCATGACATGAACATCAGGATAGTCGAGTAATTTGAGCCCTTGGCCATATGCCTTAATTAAAATAGAATCATCAATGCAAAGGTCTTCTAATATATCCGCATCAAAATGAACTAAAGTATGCTCAATTCCACCGTGAGAACCCGTCACATAACCTAAACGTCCTTTTGCATCACCACTTACAACCTTAGCCACATTTCCAATGCAAGCAAACGTCATTAAAGCATCATTCTCTGAAGCATTCTCATTACGAATCGAAACACCTGGTTCAACATGATCACCTATCCACCCAAATGCAGGATCGCCAACAGAAACATTATAAGAAATCCCCCCTGTTGAAGGTAAAATCATCGGAACCCCTTCTTGAGTAATTCTATAATTGCCGCCTAGTGGATGATGAACTTTTCCTTGAACAGACCATTTCACAAGTCGACCTTCATTCGTTCTTAGCATCAGTATCTCCCCCTTAAGAATTAATGCATATCTACAAATTAACATAACACATTTACTAGCCTAATAGGGGAAGTACTACCCATCATAATTCGCCTAAAGTTCTAATTGTTTGATGAAATTAGGATAATTAAGAAGGATTATTTTTGAAATCCTTATTTTTCGACAAATGCATGAGTGAATATTTAAACAAGATGGTGTTAAATCCTTCATTTAATAAGGTTTTGTTAATAATCTAGTTAATGTGGCCTGTTCGAATTAAGTTTGAAACTCAAAATTTTTACTTTGAATATCAAAAAAATATTCACATTGTACAAATTTGTGTGTTATAATCCTTCACATAGTTTGAAATGCAAAATAATAACAGGTGGTGGAGAAATGGAAATTAAACCATTAAAAATTGGACCGTTTGAATTAGAGTTACCGATTGTACAAGGTGGAATGGGAATTGGTATTTCACGTTCTAACTTAGCGGCGGCTGTCTCAAATCACGGAGGGTTAGGCGTTTTATCGGGAGTTCAAATTGGACATGATGAACCTGATTTTGAAAATAATACAGTGCAAGCTAACTTGCGTGCAATGAAAAAACATATACAAAAGGCCAAAGAGGCAGCAAAAGGAAAAATGCTTGGATTAAACTTAATGGTTGCAATGGAGAATTACGAACAATATGCTAAAGCAGCTGTTGAGGCAGGAATTGATATTATTATATCGGGAGCAGGGTTACCTCTTGCACTTCCAGAATATACAAAAAATACAAAAACAATGTTTGCACCGATTATATCAAGTGCAAAAGCAGCAACTGTTTTATTAAAACACTATGATAGAAAACATCAAGTAGCACCAGACATGATTGTGATTGAGGGACCAGAAGCGGGTGGACACTTAGGATTCAAACCAGCCGATTTAGAAGAAGGAAATATCGATCTTGATCAAATTGTTAAAGAAGTCATTGAAGCTGTTAAACCATATGCAATGAAATATGAAAAACATATACCAATCATTGTAGGTGGAGGAATCTATGACGGAGCAGACATTGCTCATTATTTAAAACTTGGAGCAGATGGGGTTCAAATGGCAACACGTTTTATTGCAACTGAAGAGTGTGATGCTCACCCGAACTTTAAACAAGCTATAATTGATACTAAAGAAGACGATATCATCTTAGTGAAAAGTCCGGTTGGAATGCCAGGTCGTGCCATTCGTAATCCATTTAGTGAAAAATATGGTATCAAAAAAGAGAAAATAAAAAAATGTTACCGATGTGTTATCCCTTGTAATCCCGCAACAACTCAATACTGTATTAGCAAGGCACTTCTACATGCAGTAAGAGGAGAAGTTGAAGAGGCTTTACTATTCTGTGGGGCAAAAGCCTATAAAGTAAATGAATTGACAACTGTAGAACGTTTATTAAAAACTTTAAAGTCTGAAATAATCGCGACATCGTAATTGGAAACTATTGACAGAAAGGGTTCTGTCTTATATATTAAGCTATATATTTGAAGTTCAAAATATTTGATTAAAAAAATATTTGAATATCGGAGGAATTTTGTATGAATCAAAAACAAGAACGTGAAGTTCGAGATGTGACGAAAACAGATTATCTAAATCAAGTCTTACAATTAATGGAAAGATTTACTGAAAGTGAAATGACAGGACTCCAACTTGAGGTTGATGGATTAAAACTGAATCTTAAAAAAGAAGTGAAAGAAATCGTTCAAAATATTGCAAGTACACCAATGGTTCAGCCAGTCATCGAAGTTTCACCAGTCTCTCAAACTCAGGTAATGACAACAGCCCCAATTGAAACAACACTTCCAAAAGAACAAACAAACATTCAAGAGGTTAAAGCGCCACTTGTTGGGACATTCTACGGTTCGAATGCACCGGGAGCAAAAGCCTTTGTATCAGTTGGAGATCAGGTTAAAAAAGGACAGCCGCTTTGCATTATTGAAGCCATGAAGGTTATGAATGAAATTGAATCTCCATGTGATGGAATCATTAAAGAAATTAAAGTAACAAATGAAGAAGCGATTGGATATGATCAAGTTTTAATGCTAATCGAAGTTTAAGGCAAGATAAAGGGCAGAAAAAGTGAGGTGTCATGATGCTTAGAAAAATTTTAATTGCTAACCGTGGTGAAATTGCAGTTCGTATTATCCGTGCATGTAAAGAAATGGGAATTGAAACAGTTGCTATTTATTCAACGGCTGATAATCGCGGATTACATGTTGACTTAGCAGATGAGGCAATTTGTGTAGGTCCAACAAAAATTCAAGATAGCTATTTAAATATTAATAATATTTTGAGCGCTGCTATCTCAACGGGATGCGATGCGATTCATCCTGGTTTTGGATTTTTATCAGAAAATAGTACCTTTGCTTCATTAGTTGAGGAATTAGGACTAAAATTTATTGGTCCAAAAGGATCCATCATTGATAATATGGGAAATAAATCAAAAGCTCGTGAAATGATGATAGCTGCTAATGTACCTGTTGTCCCTGGAAGTGATGGGTTAATTGAATCTATTGAGCAAGGAAAACGGGTGGCAAAAGAAATTGGTTATCCAGTCTTAGTTAAAGCTTCTGCAGGTGGTGGTGGACGTGGAATGCGTGTTATCAACTCGGAAGATGAATTTGAAGATTTATTCCAAACGGCTAAACTTGAAGCAAAAATGTCATTTGGAGATGATTCGATGTATATGGAAAAATTCATTGAGAATCCAAGACATATTGAGTTTCAAATATTAGCTGATCAATTTGGGAACGTCGTGCACCTTTATGATCGAGATTGTTCAGTTCAAAGACGCAATCAAAAAGTCATCGAAGAAGCTCCATCTCCAGTATTAGATGAGCTAACACGTCAAAAAATGGGGGAAATAGCAGTTCTGGCGGCTAAAACGGTTGGATATGAAAATGCCGGAACAATTGAGTTTCTCCTAGATAAGCATCAAAACTTTTATTTTATTGAAATGAATACTCGAATTCAAGTTGAGCATCCAATCACGGAAATGATTACAGGCATCGATTTAATTAAAGAACAAATTAAAATTGCATCTAATTTACCTCTATCTTTCACACAAGAGGATATTAAAATTAATGGTCATGCCATGGAGTGTCGTATTAACGCTGAAAATCCATCTCTTAACTTCAAACCCTCTCCTGGAACAGTAGAAACATTCAATATTCCAAGTGGATTTGGTGTTCGAGTTGATACATCTGTTTATCAAGGTTACACGATTCCACCATTTTACGATTCAATGGTTGGAAAACTTATTGTTCATGGTGCTAATCGTTGTGAAGCTATCGCTAAAATGAAACGTTCACTTGAAGAGTTAGTAGTAGATGGAATTGATACAAATATAGATTTTCAATATGCCATTATGGAACATAAAAACTTTATAGATAACAAATATGATACAAGCTTTATTCAAAAACACATGCATGAATTGGAGGGATAGAGAATGGGTTTTTTCTTACAGCGTCAAAAAAAATCTAAACCAGTTGCTAAGAAACGAGATATAAATGATGGAATTTATACAAAGTGCGAAACCTGTAAAGAAGTTCTTCCAGTCAAACAACTTCATGCTAATTTACACGTCTGTCCCAAATGTGAATTTCATCATCGAATGTCAGCAATGACTCGAATTGAATCATTAGTAGATGAAGGGACTTTTAAAGAATTAAATCAAAAACTGATTTCTAAAAATCCATTATCATTTCCTGGATATGAAAAGAAAATCAATAATTTAATGGAAGAAAATCAAATAAATGAAGCTGTTGTTACAGGAATTGCAAAACTGGATGGACAAACGGTTGCTATCGGTGTCATGGATAGCTACTTTATGATGGCAAGTATGGGATCAGTTGTCGGGGAGAAGGTTACAAGGTTAATCGAGACTGCAACATCAAAAAAACTGCCATTAGTATTAGTCTGCGCTTCAGGTGGAGCGAGAATGCAAGAAGGAATGTATTCATTAATGCAGATGGCTAAAACATCAGCAGCCATCGCTAAACATAACGAAGCAGGATTACTTTATATCAGTGTATTAACCCAACCAACAATGGGAGGCGTTACAGCTTCTTTTGCAACGCTCGGTGATATTATATTAGCCGAAAAAGGGGCAGCTATTGGATTTGCAGGACGTCGAGTTGTTGAGCAAACCATTAAACAATCATTACCTGAACATTTTCAAACAGCAGAATTTTTACAAGAAAAAGGACTTGTGGATAAAGTCGTTAATCGAAAAGAGTTAAAACAAACACTGTCAACTATCATTAAATGGCACGAAGGGAGCGAAAATTGATGTCAATTCTAGATTTTGAAAAAAAAGTAGCTGAAATTGAATCACGTCTAAGTGAAATTTCAACTGACAATCAAGCGGAAGTCAAAGAATTACAACAACAACTGCATCTTTATAAAAATCGTGCTTACAACAATTTAACGGCATGGGATCACGTCGTTCTTGCCAGACATCCAAAACGTCCTAAGGTTCGTGACTACATCAACTATATATTTGATGATTTCATTGAGTTTCATGGTGATCGTTTATATGGAGATGACGCAGCCATTATTGGGGGGATTGCTAAAATCGGACCTCATGTGGTGACCGTTATTGGACATCAAAAAGGTAATACAACAGCCGAAAATATCGAATGTAACTTTGGAATGCCTCATCCAGAAGGATACCGTAAAGCGTTACGTTTAATGAAGCAAGCTGAAAAATTCAATCGCCCTATTATAACCTTTATAGATACACCGGGAGCTTATCCAGGACCCGAAGCTGAAGAACGTGGCCAAGGACATGCGATTGCTGAGTGTCTAAGAGATATGTCTAACTTAAAAACTTCAACCCTTTCTATTGTGATTGGTGAAGGAGGAAGTGGTGGAGCTTTAGCACTAGGGGTGAGTGATCAAATATGGATGCTTCAATATGCAATTTATTCAATCTTATCCCCAGAGGGATTCGCTTCAATTCTTTATAAAGATGGAAGTAAAGCGAAAGAAGCAGCTGAAGTGATGAAACTAACAGCACAAGACTACTTATCGATGGGAATTATTGACCACATCATCAAAGAGCCAATCGGAGGAGCCCATCAATTTCCACAATACGTGTTCGACCACTTAAGAGACGACTTAAATAACTATCTAGAACAAACTAAAAAATTATCAATTAAACAAATCCAAGCGAAACGGTATAAAAAATACCGCTCGATCGGAGAGTTTGACATCATAAAATAACGAGAAAGTTGAGGTGAATTTCTTGGGAATCAAAGTTCTTGGGAGTGGGGCCTACGTCCCGACATCTATTTTAAGTAATAAACAATTAGAATCCATCGTAGAAACAAGTGATGAGTGGATCAAGGCGCGTACAGGTATCAAAAATCGCCATATCGCTACAACAGAAAATACCGTTGAATTAGCCTATCAATCTGCAAAACAGGCCATTGAACATGCCAATATTGATCCAACTGAAATAGGTTTGATTATTGTCGCAACCTTTACACCAGAACAATTAACACCATCTACTGCTTGTCTAGTTCAAGCAAAGCTTGGGTTAAATGATGTAAAAATGATCGCGTTTGATTTGAATGCTGCATGTAGTGGATTTGTTTACGCAATGAGTGTAGCCAATCAATTCCTTAAAAGTGGTGCTATCAAAAAAGCACTTATCATAGGAGCGGAGGTCCTCTCTAAAATTATGGATTGGGATGACCGAAATACATGTGTTTTATTTGGAGATGGAGCGGGAGCAGTCGTAGTTGAATATGACCAAGACACAACCGAGAGCTTCTATCTCAACTCAAGTGGAGATGAACGTGGAGTCTTAACCACAACACCAATTGCTGTAGTAAATCCACTAACAGATAACCAAGCAGAACCTATTCATTTCCAAATGAATGGACAAGAAGTCTTCAAATTTGCGATACATGCTATTAAAGAAACAATTATGGAGCTATTAGAACAAGCAAACTTAACAATCGATGAAATCAATCTCATCATTCCCCATCAAGCCAATAAACGTATCATTGATAAAGTTGTTAAAGATTTAAAAGTTCCGAGCGAAAAATTCTTTTTAAACTTAGATAACTATGGAAATACATCAGCCGCTAGTATACCGATTGCCTTAAAAGAAGCAATAGATACTAGGCACATCAAATCAGGGGATAAAATAATGCTCATCGGATTCGGTGGCGGTAAAACATGGGGTGGATGTATGATCTCCCTGTAGATAAAAAACAAAAGGAGGATAAAAAGATGTCTTTGACAACTTTATTAAATATAAAATACCCAATTATTCAAGGTGGAATGGCTAACATCTCATCAGCAGAACTAGTAGCAGCTGTTTCAAATGCTGGAGGACTTGGAATCATTGGTTCAGGTGGTTGGGATGCCCCACGCCTAAGAGAAGAAATTCGTAAATGCAAACAACTAACAGACAAACCTTTTGGTGTCAATTTAATGCTTATGAATCCGCACTGTGACCAACTATCAGAAGTTATTATTGAAGAAGGGGTTAAAGTAGTGACAACAGGAGCAGGAAGTCCAGGTCCATACATTGAAAAATGGAAAGCTGCCAAGATCAAAATTATTCCAGTTGTTGCCTCAGTTGCTTTGGCAAAACGTATGGCACGTTTAGGAGTAGATGCCATTATTGCCGAAGGAACGGAATCCGGTGGCCATGTTGGGGAGTTAACGACTATGTCATTAGTTCCACAAGTTGTCGATGCTGTGGATATCCCAGTTATTGCAGCGGGAGGAATTGCGGATGGTCGTGGATTTATGGCGGCTATGGCTCTTGGAGCAAGTGGCGTTCAAATTGGAACTCGCTTCTTAACCGCTAAAGAATGCCCAGTACATGAAAACTATAAACTAGCGCTAATCAAAGCAAAAGATACAGACACAGTCGTAACAGGACGAAGTGTTGGTGTTCCAGTTCGTTGTTTAAAAAATCCGATGACGCGTGAATACATCGCTCTTGAGAAAAAAGGAGTATCAGCCGAAGAATTAGAGTATTTAACACTCGGTTCACTTCGTAAAGCCGTTCTAGAAGGAGACACAAAATCAGGATCTGTCATGGCGGGACAAGTAGCAGGAATGCTTTCTAAAGTCCAATCCGTATCAGAAATTATAGAAGATATTACAAATCACGCATCAGAAGTTTTTAAAAATTTGGAGGTCATGTAATATGGGGAAAGTTGCATTCTTATTCTCAGGACAAGGAGCACAATATGTCGGAATGGGGAAATCACTTTATGAACAAAACCCAACCGCACGTCAGTTATTCAATCAAGCCAATGACTTATTATCATTTGATTTAAAAGAATTATGTTTTGAAGATTCACAAAATTTAATTAATCAAACAGCTTATACACAACCAGCCATTTTTACAATTTCTCAAATGGCATTAGCTACTTTAAAAGAAGCAGGAATCAAACCAGATGTTGTAGCGGGATTTAGTCTAGGTGAGTACAGTGCGTTATGTGCAGCAGATGTTTTCTCGTTTACTGAAGGAGTGGAACTTGTTGCTAAAAGAGGAGAACTTATGGGAGTAGCATCAGGTGATGGAAAAATGGCCGCCCTACTTGGATTAGATGTTGAAAAGGCAACAGCTTTATGTAGCGAAGCTTCTTCAAAGGGAGTAGTGGAGTTGGCCAATTTAAACTGCCCAGGACAAATCGTGATTGGTGGAGAGGCCGAAGCTGTTAATTATGCTTGTGAATTAGCAAAAGGATACGGGGCAAAACGTGCCTTAATCTTGCCAGTTAGTGGACCTTTCCATACCTCTTTATTAAAAGAAACAGCCCAAAATTTTGGACAACTATTAAAAATGAAAAACTTAAATCAACCTAAACTTCCAATCGTTTTAAACGTGCTAGGAGATTTCTATCATCACGATTTATCACTAATTGACTTAATGATAAAACAAATGGCGACAAGTGTGAAATGGGAAGCAAGTATCAAAAAAATGATTGAAGATGGAGTAGATACCTTCATTGAGATTGGACCAGGTAAAACATTGAGTGGATTTGTTAAAAAAATAGATCGTAGCGTTAAAATTTTAAATGTAGAAGATGTGGCATCATTAGAAGCAACTATTAAGGCGCTTCAAAATTAAATAAGTTCCTATTAAGTTTCTACAGAAATTTTATAGTTTGAATCAATAATGAAGCATTTTAATGACCAAGATTCATTTTTTTAGATATGGTATTAATCGTTTTGAATACAGGAGGGAATTTTATGAACTTATCAGGTAAAGTCGCATTAGTGACAGGAGGCTCTCGAGGAATTGGAGCAGCTATCGTCTTAAAATTAGCTTCACTTGGTTGTGACATTGCACTTAATTATTGCGGAAGTAAAGAACGTGCCGAAGCCATTGCTAAACAAGCTGAAAGCTTAGGTGTAAAAGCAAGCGTTTATCAAGCAAATGTTGCAAATTATGAAGAAGTTGAAAGCATGACGAAAGCTATTATAAAAGATTTTGGACATTTAGATATCGTGATCAATAATGCAGGAATTACATCAGATAATCTTATGATGCGTATGGATGAAGATTCATTTGATTCTGTTATCGATGTGAACCTAAAAGGAACATGGAATGTTTGTAAATCGATTACGCGTCCTATTTTAAAACAACGCAGTGGAGTAATTATCAACTTATCGTCAGTCGTTGGGATTAACGGAAATGTTGGACAGGCAAACTACGCTGCATCAAAAGCTGGGGTAATTGGGTTAACAAAATCATTAGCAAAAGAATATGCCTCAAGAAATGTTCGAGTTAACGCTGTTGCTCCAGGATATATCAAATCAGATATGACCGCAAAATTATCAAGTGATATTACAGATAAAGTATTAGAAAATATTCCACTTGGAAGCCTGGGTGAAGTAGAAGATATTGCAAATGCAGTTGCTTTTCTAGTTAGTGATCAGGCTCGTTATATCACAGGACAAGTATTAGTCGTAGATGGTGGAATGGCAATTTAATGAAGGATGGTGCAAATTATGAGTAAACGTAGAGTTGTAGTAACTGGACTTGGGACAGTTTGTCCTGTTGGAAACAATGTTGAAACAATGTGGAAAAACATTCAAGACGGAGTTTGCGGAATCGATGAAATCACTCACTTTGATGCATCAGATTTCAAAGTTAAATTAGCAGCAGAAATTAAAGACTTAAACGTTGAAGAGTATATTAATAAAAAAGAAGCAAAGCGTTTAGATCGCTTTAGCCAATTAGCGATGATTGCTTCAAAACAAGCATTTGAAGATTCAAACCTTCAAACAGAAGAACTTGATGCTCATCGTTTCGGAGTTATTTTAAGTTCAGGAATTGGCGGACTTCAAACGATTGAAGAGGAAAAGGAAAAAGGAATGAAAAAAGGATACGAACGTGTCTCACCATTCTTCATTCCAATGGCTATAGGAAACTTAGCAGCAGGTAATGTTGCCATTATGTTAGGTGCTAAAGGAGCATGTCTTGACATTGTGACAGCTTGTGCAGCGGGAACTAATTCAATTGGAGAAGCCTTCAAATATATCCGTGATGGTTATGCAGATATCATGTTAACTGGAGGAGCAGAAGCCTCAATTACACCACTTGGAATTGGTGGATTCTCTTCAATGAAGGCTTTAACGACATCAGATGATAAAAATCGTGCTTCAATTCCATTCGATGCACAGCGTAATGGATTCGTTATGGGAGAAGGAGCAGGTGTTTTAATTTTAGAAGAATACGAACATGCCAAAAAACGTGGAGCTAAAATCTACGCTGAAATGATCGGATATGGTGTAAGCTGTGATGCTTTCCACATGACAGCCCCAGATTCGGAAGCTAATGGTGCTGCTGCTTGTTTTGAAATGGCACTTAAAGATGCTTCACTTGAACCAAATCAAATTGATTACATTAACGCCCACGGAACATCGACACCACTGAATGACAAACTAGAGACACTTGGTATCAAAAAAGTCTTTGGTAAAGAAACAAAATTAATGGTTAGCTCAACTAAAGGAAATACAGGTCACTTACTTGGAGCAGCAGGTGGAGTAGAAGCTATCATCACAGTTAAAGCTTTACAAGATGGATTTGTTCCTGCAACAATTAACTATTCACAACCTGATCCAGAATGTGATTTAGATATCGTTCCTAATGTTGGACGTCATCAAAATATTAAATATGCCATGTCAAATTCATTAGGATTTGGTGGTCATAACGCATGTATCGTCTTTAAAAAATACGAATAACTCTTTCTATATTATATATACATAAAAAAAGAAGGTGAAAGCATGGTCTTAAATAGTAATCAAATTCAAGAAATTATCCCGCACCGCTATCCATTTTTATTAGTAGATCGAATTGATGAATTAGAACCAGGAAAAAGAGCCCTTGGAGTCAAATGTGTTTCAGCAAACGAAATGCAATTTATGGGACACTTTCCACAACAACACGTCATGCCTGGCGTCCTAATCATTGAAGCCTTAGCGCAAGTAGGAGCTGTTGCCATTTTAAGTCTTGAAGATAATAAAGGTAAAATTGCTTACTTTGCTGGTATCAAATCAGCAAAATTTCGTCAAAAAGTCATTCCAGGTGATATCTTAACTCTTGAAACAGAACTAACAAAAATAAAGGGAAGTGTTGGAGTTGGTAAAGCCATCGCTAAACTTGGAGATAAAGTAGCCGTCGAAGCAGAATTAATGTTCGCCATCGGATAAAAAGAAAAGGTTGTAGAAAAAATGTATTTTCTATAACCTTTTTTGTTACAACACAGAATAAATTGCTATAATAAGTTATCATAATCAAAGTAGGTGTCAAAAACATGCCATTACTCATAGCAATTCTTTTCATCGGCCTATTTACATGGCTAATCTATACAAAAAAAGATATCTTCTCTAACAAAAAGAAATTCTTACAAATTGAACTTGGCATCATATTACTAGCTACATTAATCATTCTAATCATTTCAGGAATTGGAATAACCATGGGATTTTTATTACTATGGGTTGCTATTGCCTTTTTAAGCTATTATATTTACCAAAACCACCATCAAAAAGTAGGATTTATCGGTGTTAGCTTCTGTGCCTTCTTCAACATTGTTTTCCTATATCTCCAATTTTGGATATATGGGACACAATATTAATAAAAAAGACTATCTAATGGACCTTAGATAGTCTTTTTTTGATTGTATAATAATAGAAAAAGAGGAGGAATAAAAAATGGAAAAAACAAATTATCATACTCATACACCAAGATGCCTGCATGCGGGAGGGACAGAAACTGAATACATCGAAGCAGCTATCGAAAATAACATGACCATTCTAGGATTCTCAGACCATGCTCCGTATCCAGATAACAGATTTGGATTACGAATGCAGTATGAGGAACTCGATGATTATTTACAAACTATCAAAAATTTAAAAAAACAATATAAAAACCAAATTGAAATTCGTGTTGGCCTTGAAATTGAATATGATTCCGAAAAAAAAGCATACTATGAACAGTTACTTAATGAAAAAGGTGTCGAATACTTAGTGCTAGGACAACACATCTACGTCTCACCAAACAAAGAATACATCAACATCTATAGTCTAAACAACACAGAGCAATATATTGAATACGCTCAAACCATCAAAGAAGCAGTTCAAACTGGATATTTCGCTTTTATCGCACATCCGGATGTCATTTTTGTAAATGATCTTGCTTGGGATCAAAACTGTGAACTTGCGTCAGACATCATCATAGAAGCTGCAATTAAAACAAAAACCCCATTAGAATTTAATGCCAATGGACTAAGACGAGGAATTCAAGCATTTTGTGATGAAGAAAGATACCCATATCCGCATCCAAAATTCTGGTCAAAAGTTGCAAAAACAAACATTCCCGTTCTAATTAACGCAGATGCACACCATCCAAGTAATATTTACGATGACAAAATGGAACTAGCTTATAAATTAGTAGGCGAATGGGGACTAAACCTCATAACTGATTACATATAAGCAGAGTCATTAGTATTCCCACCTTCATTAAGTTATATTAATACAATTATAAAACTAGGTAGAAGTGGGTGGACCCGATGAAACGTCAAATCATAGTAAGTTTCATGGCAATACTGGTATGTATGTTAAGTTCTATAAATGTATCAGCTGAAGCTAACGAACAAAATGAACAAGAAATCAGACAAAAACTTTATAAAGACTACGAGCAGGCATCAGGTGTCCCTTGGTATCAAATAGCCGCCGTTGATCAATACGAGCGCAATACCTATAAATTCCGTGAAGAATGTACATTTAAGTACGATACCATCTCAATTTGTTTTCCAAATGAAATATGGTCAGGCCCTGAAAATCCAATTTATTATGATAATAATAGTTTGACTATTAATCTTTTTGGAGGTATTGGTAAAGATGGAGATGGAGATGGGATAGCAGATATTAATAATGAAGAAGACGTAATGTATACAATGGTCGAGTATTTACGTTCATATAATGATTTTGAAGCCGCCATTTCATCTTATTATCAAAAGGAACAAACTCTAACGATTATAAAAGAAATTGCGATGCTATTTGAACATTTTGATACAATTACATTAGATAAACGATCGTTACCAGTATCACGCCATTATAGTTATAGTTTTAGTGATAACTATGGTACAGCACGAAGTTGGGGTGGGGCTAGATCACATGAAGGAATAGATATTTTTGCTGGATACTCAACACCAGTATTATCCACAGCTTACGGAGTCATTGAAATAATGGGATGGAATGATTTTGGTGGATATCGAATTGGTATAAGAGATATTTATAATACATATCAATACTATGCACATCTTCAAGGATTTGAAGGAAATATTAAAGAAGGTGACATAGTCGAACCGGGACAAGTGATAGGATATGTTGGTAGTACAGGATATGGGAAAGAAGGAACAAGCGGTAAATTCCCACCACATTTACATTTTGGTTTGTACAAGTATGATGGAAAATGTGAATGGGCATTTAACCCATACCCACATCTAAAACGATGGGAAAAACAGAAATAAGAAAAAAGGTCAAATAATAGTTATTTGACCTTTTTTAAAAAAATTAAAAAAACTATTCAAAAAGTGTTGACGATAATTTATATACATGTTATTATATAAAAGTCGTCAGGACAGAAAACAAAATGGAGCAGTACTCAAGTGGCTGAAGAGGTGCCCCTGCTAAGGGTATAGGTCGGGCAACCGGCGCGAGGGTTCAAATCCCTCCTGCTCCGCCATTTAAAAAAATGGCCCGTTGGTGAAGCGGTTTAACACACATGCCTTTCACGCATGCATACACGGGTTCGAATCCCGTACGGGTCACCATTTAAATTGAATAAGAAGGTCCAGTGGTGTAGCGGTTAACATGCCTGCCTGTCACGCAGGAGATCGCGGGTTCGATTCCCGTCTGGACCGCCATTTAGAAACGGGAAGTGGCTCAGCTTGGTAGAGCACCTGGTTTGGGACCAGGGGGTCGCAGGTTCGAATCCTGTCTTCCCGACCATAATAAGCGGGTGTAGTTTAATGGTAGAACTTCAGCCTTCCAAGCTGACTGTGAGAGTTCGATTCTCTTCACCCGCTCCATTAATTTCATTGTGATGTGCCATGAAAAAACCGTATATGCGGTCGTGGCGGAATGGTAGACGCGCCAGCTTGAGGGGCTGGTAGGAGCAATCCTGTGGAGGTTCGAGTCCTCTCGGCCGCACCATAATGAATGTCTAATCAACATCATCAAGAATAGCATAAACAGCGCCCATAGCTCAATTGGATAGAGCGTTTGACTACGGATCAAAAGGTTAGGGGTTCGACTCCTCTTGGGCGCGCCATAATAACAGATAATAATGAGTTCGAAGGAACTCTTTTTTTATTTCTTGTATACGAATGTATAACATTTAGGTAGTCGTTTTTATTTATTATGTTTACTTAAAAATACAATTTATCTATAATATGTCATTGATTTTAAATCCTAGCAGCCTAAGCTACTAGGGTTTTTTAAATTTAATTAGTTTTGAATTATGAGCTAAGTGATTTGAAGCGATAAAAGTTACAATATCTCAAGGGATTTCGTTAAATGCTATATTTTATTATTAATTCTTTTTCAATAGGAATAATAGTATACGAACTTATTATGTGTGTTAAAAATAGCAGGTTAGTTTTAAAAGTAGTATGGAGTTGAGATAAATTAATTTGAAACATCAGATGTTTGAAACACTAAAAGAAGTAATAAGTTGTGTATTGAGATAGTGAGCAGAGTTTAAAAGTAATC